>CAZKJA010000305.1:0-5066 GCA_964552925.1 uncultured Treponemataceae bacterium | reverse complement strand
GCGGAAGCACATAATTGCCGTACGATTCGTGGCTGCCGTGCACGAAGTGCGTGTCGTAGGCGTCCTCGAGCCGCTCAGGTGACAACACGAGTTCCGGCGGGCCGAACGCTGTGGAACCATCGCGGCCTACGAGCAAGGCCAGGTCGGCGAAGCGGCGCGCGGCATTGACGTCGTGGACGCTCACCGCGACTGCCTTGCCGCCCTTGGCAAGGTTCCTCAGCAACTCCATAAGTTCCATCTGCCTGCCCGGATCGAGGTGGGCGGCCGGCTCGTCGAGCACCAGGAGCGGTGCCTCCTGCGCCAGGGCCCTGGCTATGAGCGCCCGCCGCGCTTCCCCGCCCGACAGCGACGACATCGGCCGGGCGGCGAGGGCCGTCATATCCATCGCCTCGAGCGCCCGCGCGATAGCCGTCTCGTCCCTGTCGTCGAACGCCTGGAACGCGCCCCGAATGGGGTAGCGGCCCTGGGCGACGATATCGCGCACTCGGTACGACCAGGCGGCTTCGGCGACCTGCGGCACCCATGCGGCGATCCTGGCCCGTTCCCTGGGCGCCAATGTCGCGACGTCCCGGCCGTCGAGCGTAGCCGCGCCGCCGATGGCAGGCAGGAGGCCGATGCAGGTCTTGAGCAGGGTAGTCTTGCCGCAGCCGTTGGGTCCGAGCACGACGAGGAACTGGCCCGGTCCCACCGAGAACGAGGCGTCGCTGACTACGGCGCGCCCGCCGTACCCGACGATCAAAGCGACCGCCGACAAAAGGGACGCCCGTGGCTCGGTTCCCCCGTTCGCCGCGCTCCCGACCGCTTGGATCGTGCTCACCTGGAATCTCCGAGGCCACGACGGGCTATCTTGTAGATGAAGAACGGCGCGCCTATCAACGCGGTCATCGCGCCTACCGGCATCTCGAGGGGCGCGAACGCCGTGCGAGCGACGGTGTCGGCAGCGACGAGTAGCACGGCACCTACGAGAGCGGAGGCGGGGATGAGCACGGCGTGCCGGGGTCCGACAAGGCGCCTGGCGAGGTGCGGTGAGACGAGGCCGACGAAGCCGATAGCCCCGGCGAGGGCGACAGCCGCCGAAACCGAAAGCGCCGCGAAACCGCCGACGATGAAGCGCGCGCGTACTGGCCTCATCCCGAGGCTCGTCGCCTCCTCGTCGCCGGCGGACAGCAGGTCCAACGAACGGGAGGAGGCGAGCGCTGCTGCCAGGCCGGCGAGCAGCGCTGGCGCTGAGGCGGCGAGTTCCGGGAGGCCGCGGCCGGAGAAGCCGCCGAGCAGCCAGAACCAGGCCTGGTGCAGGTCCTTGTCCTTGAGCGCGAGCACGATCGAGACGAGGGCCGAGAAGAGCGACCCGAGCGCGGTGCCCGCCAGGAGCAGGCTCGAGGCGTCGGAACGCAAGCGGGTCGCGCCGGCGACAAGGTACACGACGAGGGTCGATGCTATTCCTCCGGCGAACGCGGCCAGCCCTATTGCGGAGAAGCCAAGCGCGCCGGCACCGGTCCCGAAGGCTATGGCGCAGACGGCGCCGAAGGCCGCCCCGCCTGAGCTTCCTATGACGTAGGGATCGGCGAGCGGGTTGCGGAACAAACCCTGGAAGACTGCGCCTGACACCGCGAGCGAGGCGCCGACCGCTGCCGCCAAGCAGGCCCTGACCAGCCTGAGCCTCGCGATCGCGGTGTCCATGCCGTCGGCGGCGGCGAAAAGCGACCGCACGGCCGTCGCCGCGGGCAGCCGCACGGCGCCGAAGGCGAGCGCGGCTGTGAAGGCCGCGGCCAAGGCGAGCGTCAGGCCGGCGTATACCGCGAAGGCGCGGGCGCGTTCATTTTCCACGGCTCGCCTGCCACAGCTCCGGGTAGAGTGTTTTGGATACCAGTTCGAGCGCGTCGACGAAGCGCGGGCCCGCTCTCGAGACGATATCGCCGTCGAGCAGCTTCACCCGGCCGGCCTTGACCGCCTTGAGCGCCGACCAGCCGGGACGCCGGGCGAGGCGTTCCATCGTGAGCGCCTCGCCATGGCTACCGGCCGCCATGATCCAGTCAGGATCGCGCGCGAGCAGGGCCTCGAAGCTGACGACCGGCCAGTCCGCGCCCGAGTCGGCGAAGCAGTTCCGGCCGCCGGCGGCCTCGATTATCTGGCTTGTGAAGGTATTGGGACCCGCGCTCATAAGCGGCTCGTCCCAGGTTTCCCAGAACACGAGCGGCCTTGCCTCCGGCGGCGTCATCGATGTCCGCCCGCGCACCGCTTCCACCCGCGCGCGTATCGAGGCAGCGAGCGAATCGGCTTTGCGCTCGTCCCCCGCTATCCTTCCCACGAGCGAGATTGTGTCGTATATTGCCTTGAAATTCGTGGTCGGCAGCGCGGCGAAACGGAGTCCGGCGCGCTCGAACGGACCCGCGAGCTGGGCGTGCGCGAATAGGCTCCCGACGACGAGGTCCGGCTTGAGCGCCAGGATCGCCTCTATGCTTATTGTCTTGGCGGAGAATCCGCCTACCTTGCGGATGGCCCTGGCCTCGGCCGGGTAGTTGCAGTAGGAGGTGACGCCGACGACGGCCTTGCCGGCCCCGGCGGCGAAAAGGATCTCGGTGAGTTCCGGCGCCAGCGACACTATGCGCGTCGCCTTGGCCGGCAATCGTATGGTGACGCCGCGTTCGTCGGTGAAGCTGACGGCGCCTTGCGCCCACGCCCGGGGAGCGAGCGATCCCGCTGTCGTTAGGATAGTCATGAGGATGGTCGCGAAGAATTTGGGCGCTTGCCTCGAAACCCGTTCCATTGCAGTCCTTACCCGGTAGCCCGGCGTAGAGGAACGGTTCCTGATCGGTGCGATGCCGACGGGCCGCCGCGAGGGCGGACGATCGTATTACGCCCGTACCACGAAGCGTTCCACGAAGTTGGCGTCCGCGAGGGTAACCTGGCTCGCCTTCCGGCTTTGGGCCATTTGGCATACAGTTACGGGCTAGCTCCGGCTTTTCACCGGATTCCCCCTCGCAGGCGCAGGTGTGCAACGCAACTATATGACCGGCTTCGTCGTGGGGTCAAGGGGAGGGTGATGGCCTCCCCTTGACGAAGCCGGGTGCGCAATTCATGCGCAGTGCAGATTATGTGTGAATAATATTCTCATGCCATGTCATTTAGGTCCCAAACCCTCGTATTGAGCGCGTTTTCCTTGGCACGCTTCTTGCTTCGTAGCAAGTATGCAAGGAGTGTACGCAACAATGAAGAAACAGTGGAAGCTGGCTACGGTCATGGCGCTGGCGGTGATTGGGCTGGCGGGATTCTTCGGACTGGGCGCCCTGAAAAAAACTGTCTCCCATGAGACTTCACAAGTCTACGAGGTATCGACCATAGGCAGGGGGACGGTCGAGAGCATCGTGTCGAGCACCGGCACGCTGTCGGTGGTATCGTCGGTGAGCGTGCTCGCCGAGATGAGCGGACGCCTCGAGTCGGTCGTGGTCGACTACAACGACGAGGTCAGGACAGGCCAGGTGCTGGCTACCATAAACACGGATCTGCTCCGGCTCAAGGCCAAGGCCGCCCAGGCGTCGGTGGACAAGGCGCGCGCCAACTACGACCTGCAGGCGCTCGCCGTGCGAAACGCGAAGGCATTATTCGACAAGAGCCTGCTTTCAGACTACGACTACAGGACCAGCCTGGCGACGCTCGACGTCAGCAAGGCGGAGCTTACCTCGGCCCAGGTATCGCTCGAGGAGATAGAGACGGAGATAAACCAGTACGCGATCATCAAGGCGCCTATCGACGGCATAGTCCTGGAACGCTTCGTCGACGCGGGGCAGAGCGTCGTCGGTGGTACCTCCGGCACCTCGACGAGCCTGTTCACGATTGCGGAGGACCTGTCGAAGATGCAGATCGTGGCCGAGGTGGACGAACTCGACATCGCCTCGATCAAGGTGGGGCAGGACGTCCGCTTCACGGTCGAGGCCGATTCAGGCAGCGCGTTCACCGGGACGGTCAAGGAGATCCGGCTAGTCCCCGAGGTCACCGACAACGTGGTCTACTACTATGTGATCATCCTTGCCGACAACGCTTCGGGGAAGCTGCTCCCCGGCATGACCGCCAGCGTCGAGTTTATCAACCAGAAAAAGTCCGACGTACTCGTCGTGTCGAACGCGGCCTTCCGCTTTACGCCGGCGAGCCTGGGCGCCGCGGAAATTCAGAAGGCTACCTACCTTGCCGGCCTCGGGAACCTGTCCGAGCGGGAAAAGGCGGAAGCCGCCGCGCGCTTCGACGAAAAATCGAAGGCGCAGTCCTCCGAGCCGGCATCGACCGCGAAAAGCGCCACGGGGCTTTCGAGCCTGATGGGCGGTGGCGTGGGTGGCGGCATGCCCGGTGGGCCTGGGGGACCACCGGGCATGGCCCGCTCCGGCAATGGCGTGCAGAAAGCGACGGGAGCGCGGGAAGGTATCGTCGCCATTGCCGCTGTGGCGAAGAAGACGCTGTGGTACCTGGACGGTTCCGGCAAGCTTGCCGTCGTTCTGGTCGAAACTGGCGTCACCGACGGCTCGAAGACCGAGATAATCGGGGCGGACGAACTCGAGGGCACGAGCGTCATCGTAAAGATCAAGGTGGACTGACCATGGCCATCATAGAACTGCGCGGCGTACAGCGACACTACACCGTTGGCGACATTGTCGTGCGCGCCATCCGCGGGATCGACCTCGACGTCGACTCGGGCGAGTTCGTCGCGGTTATGGGCCCCTCGGGCTCGGGCAAGTCAACCCTGATGAACATACTGGGCTGCCTCGACAAACCTACGGCCGGCTCCTACGCGCTGGCCGGTCACGAGACTTCGAAGGCCGGCTCGGACGAGTTCGCCGACATACGCAACGAAAGGATAGGCTTCGTGTTTCAGGGCTTCAACCTGCTTTCGAGGACGAGCGCGCTCGAGAACGTTGAACTTCCGCTGTTCTACGACCGTTCAGGCTCGGGCATCGACCAAAGGAAGCGGGCCAAGGACGTCCTCGAGGAGGTCGGGCTCGGCGACAGACTGGAACACAAGCCGAACCAGCTGTCGGGCGGCCAGCAGCAGCGCGTCGCCATCGCCAGGGCGATGG
>CAZKJA010000304.1:0-5068 GCA_964552925.1 uncultured Treponemataceae bacterium | reverse complement strand
AAAAAGCAAAATCAAGTTATGCAGACTGAAAAAGACAGAACACTAGTTCGTCGAACCTTGTTGCTACGCTTGAAAACCACCACTGGTAGTAGCTTGAAAGTGGAAAGTCCTACTCGGGATAGTACTTCTGGCCAGGAAACACAAGGTTCGAGGAACTAGACAAGGGGCAAGCAATGACGAACGCCGATTCCAGCATCCACCTGGCCTTCCGCTTCCACGTCAACTTCTACCACTCGTACCGCGGCGACTCGCTCGACGAGAGGGGCATAGGCAAGGATATCAGGATCATCCGTTCGCTGCTCGATGACCTTGACGTATTGGAGACCGAGGGCATCCCGGTCCGTTGCGCGTGGGATATCGAGAATTATTTTTCGCTCGAGACATACCTTCCGCGCCATGCCCCGGACATCCTGGAACGGATTCGCTCCCGGGTTGCGCGGGGCTTCGACGAGGTCGAGCTGATGTCGTGGAACAACGGGATAATTACGGCGCACACCCGCGAGGAGTTCCGCGCGGCGATCGGCCGGGCGATCCGCAACCCGGCGGGCTCGGGCGTCGCCGACCTCTTCCCGTCGTGGGCGCCTATCGTTCGCCCGCAGGAATGCATGTTCACCTCGACCCATATCGCCGAATACAGGGCACTCGGCGTCGAGGCGCTCTCCGTGTATTACAGCGCGATACCCTTCAACGGCTTCGGCTCCTTCATACCGGCGCTGCCGACCGTGCGGCGCTACAACCCGATCACGCTCGTCGACCCCGACTCCAGAGCGTCCATGCGCCTTCTACCCGCGTGCAACCACGCTGATATCGTCGAGCATTGGATGAGTCTACGGCGATGGCTCGTATCGATGCGGCGCGACCAGTCGCGGTTCACGGAGGCCCATGACCTGATCCTGGTGATAGACATGGACGCCGACGACACCTTCTGGACGGGCTACTTGCCGCGGGCCTTCCGGGGCCTCATCCCCTCCGGCTGCGGCTTCGGAAGCCTTGTCCGCAGCGTCGCGGACCTCCCGTGGCTGCGCTTCACGCGGCCCTGGGACTACCTCCAGAACCACGAGGACCGCTGCTCGATCGAACTCGGGCAGGACCTCGCCGACGGCGCATGGGACGGTTACTCCTCGTGGGCCGAGAAGTCGGAGAACACCGCGCTGTGGACGCTCGTCGCCCGCGGCCGACGCATCGACGCGCTCGCGGCGCGCGTGGAGGCTGAAAAGGGATCCAAACCTGGCGCGACAGCGGGGACGGCCCTGACAGAGAGGCTCCTCGCCATGTCGACGACCCATTTCGGGATGGCCTCGCCCGTGATGAACGCTGGCCGCCTGCGGGACGGCTTCCACCACGCCGATGCCGCCCGCCAAGCCGCCGAGCGCCGGCTGGAGGACGCCCGCAGCTCCGGCTCGCGTGCAAGCGCCAGCATCGATGGCGCCACCACCGGCACACGAGGCGTCTGGTACCTCGAACAGGAGATTGACAGGCTCCCGCACGGCGCCGGAGCGATAGCTACGCTGCGCGGTGTTTCCGACTCGACAGCCGCGACAGGCTGCGCAACGGACCTGCCCGACGACGAACCGAGCCCCCAGCAGCCGGCGATCCACTGCTTCACGCAGGACGCCGCGGGGGTCAAGGAAGTCCGCGTCGTAATCAATCCGCCGTCGAGCCGCCTTGCGGAACTCTCGGAGGCGATGCCAGCGGCCGGCCATTCCGGCGGAGCATCCAGCGTCACGGCGAGCTTCGCGCCTGGCGGCCACCGCCTGGAGACAGGCCCGGCGAGCCTCTCCAACGGCCGTCTGGAACTGAGGGCCCTTCCCGAGGGCGGCGTCACCCTGACCGTGGCGGGAAGGCCCGTCTTTAGCGCGCCGCTGTCCCAACCATGGATCGACTACGGCGGCCGCACAGTACGCTCGCGGCCGGTTTCGGAACCACAGGTGGCGGTGCTGGTGCCGGGTCTGGTCGCGGAGCTCAGGATGCAGGGCGAGATCCCTCTGCACGGCGGGCAAAGCGCGCTGTGGACGCACGTGTACACGATGGCCGCGGGACTCGGCGGCGTCACGGTCGACGTGTCGATAGCGTATCCGCGGACCGCGCACCGCGGCTTCGAACGGAGCAAGGCCGCGCGGCTGGACCGCGACTGGGATCCGCGCTGGCGGAGCGTCGCTCCCTTCGAGCTGCGCCCGGCGCTCGACGCGCTGGAAAACGCGCCTGCCCGCGTGTGGAAGCACGGCTTCTTCGGGCAGGTTTCATCGTACGAACTCGGGTACCACGCCTTCGGGCCCAACCGCGAGCAGGATTCGCTGGACAACCACCTGACCAACGGCTGGGTAGCCGTCTCGGGCGGCGGCCGCGGCCTGCTCGTCGTGCAATCGGCGGCAGCGGCGAGCTGTTATGCCTTCTGCCCGATGCGGACGAGGCTCCGCGGCGGCAGGCAATACGTCGCGCTCAACCCCTTTGGGACCTACGCCGGCAGGCAATGGAAGTACCCGTTGGCAGTCACCGGCTGGGGCCGCCTGGCGGCCTTGCTTGCCGCCGACAACCTCGACCCCTACGGGCCGTCATGGGAGGGAAGCGCGATACGCTTCTCCCTCATGCTGGCGCCCTACGAGGGGGACGCCCCGCCGTCGGGCTTGCAACGCGACGCGCTCGTGTTCGCGACCCCACCCGAACGGGTGTAGGGTCGCCTCGTGAAATATCATGACGCGCCGCGAGCTTGCCTCGCGCTATTCCGGCATGATCAGGTTCGGTATGAACATCGTGATCTCGGGAACGAAGGTGATAAGCATGAGCATCGCCACCATGACGGCATAGAACGGCAACAAAGCCTTCGTCACCTTTTCTATGGATACCTTGCCTATGGCGCAACCTACGAACAGCGCCGAGCCCACTGGAGGCGTGCAGAGGCCGATTGCCAGGTTGAGCATCAGGATGATGCCGAAGTGCACAGGAGAGAGCCCGAGCGCCCCGACGACTACAGGATAGAGTATGGGCGTCGTGATGACGATCAGCGGCGCCATGTCCATGATCATGCCAAGAAGCAAGAGAAGGGCATTGATCAACAACAACAGGACGACGCGGTTGTCGCTCATCGACAACAGGAATTCAGTAGCCTTGGCGGGTATGCGCAGGTAAGCCATAAGCCAGCCGAAGGCGTTGGCGCTCGCGATCAGCGCCATCACCATAGCCAGGGTCTTGAGGGCGCTGTACAGGATGGGCCCAATCGTCTTGAGTGGGATTTCCTTGTAAACGAAGAAGGTGATGAAGAACGCCCAGATCGCCGCGACGGCCGCGCTCTCTGTCGCGGTGAATATCCCGGAGATTACGCCGCCCATTATGATGACCGCGGTCATCAACCCGAGACCGGCGTCGAGGAAAGCCTTCACCGCCTGCTTGAAGGTGACTTTTTCTTCTCGGGGGTAATTGCGCTTGACGGCGATGATCCATGAGATGACCATCAACGAGACTCCTAGCATGATCCCGGGCATGAAGCCGCCCAGGAAGAGCCGACCTACCGAGACACCACCGGCCGCCAGGGCGTAGATGATCATGTTGTGGCTGGGCGGGATGATGATCCCCTGGCAGGCGCTCGTCACCGTCACGGCCACGCTGAAATCCTCGTCGTAACCCTTCTCCTTCATCATCGGAAGGATGATGGTACCCTCGCTCGCTACGTCGGCCACGGCGCTGCCGGATATACCGCCGAAGAACATGCTCGTCAGCACGTTGACCATCGCCAGGCCTCCGCGGACACGGCCCACGAGGACATTCGACAGCTCAATGAGCCGCCGCGATATGCCGCCCCTGCCCATGAGTTCGCCCGCTACTATGAAAAACGGGATCGCCAGCAGACTGAACGAACGAACGCCCTGGACCATCATCTGCACGATGGCGAGGAGCGGGATCTTCAGATACAGCGCCGTCGCGATCGAGGCCGCGGCCAGCGAGAAGGTGATCGAGACGCGGAACACGATAAGTACGAGGAATCCCCCCACCAGGATGGTTCCACCGATGACGGGATCAGGCATGATGTTCCTCCGCAGTCGCTGACAGCGGCGAGCCTGCAAGCTTAGCGTCTATTTCGGCGTCACGGGTATTGACGCCGAACACTTTCATCACTGCTTCGTAGATGATCAGCACACCGGAAACCACAAGCGGTAAATACTGCGTCGAGGCTGGCCAGCCCGTCGCCGGCATGATCGAGGACGAGGTGAATTTCACGAGTTTCAGCCCGAAGACCAGCATCACGAAGCCGACGGCCAGGGCGACGACAGCGTCAAGCCTGTCGAATACCGAGTCGACGACCTTCGGGAGCAGGCGGCGCGGGATTATGTGCAGGGCGATGTGGAGCCTCTGCTTCACGCCGAGCCCCATCGCTATGAAGATGAACCAGGTCGAGAAGAGGATCGCGACTTCCTCGGACCAGAACAGCCCCGAATCGAGGACGAAGCGCATGAACACGTTGATGGCAATGACGATGACCATGCCCACGATCAGGGCCTGGGCGACCCTCACCAGGGCCACGTGCAGGAGATTGAAGAATGTCACGATAGCCTTGAGCATGTGTGCCACCTGTAAAACAAGGTTTACGAGCTAATTTCAAAAGTCCATGACTTTTGAAATTGACCTTAAAAGGCGGGGACATGTCGCCCCCGCCTTCCTTATTATCGGTTCGAAGTAGTATTACTTCACGGCCTTGATGCGGGCGATCATGGCGCGGACTTCGGCGTTCTGCTTCGCGTACATCGGCTCCATCAGCTTCTGCCAGGCGGACTTGTCCTTGATCGGGGTGATAGTGTTGCCGGCGGCGCGGACCTTGTCCTCGGAGAGCTTCTCGTAGGCGGCCCATTCCTTGCGCTGGTAGTCGACGGCGTCGGCTGCGGCCTTCATGATCAGCTCACGGTCGGCGGCGGTCAGCCTGTCGAGGCTGATCTTCGAGCCGAGGATGACCTCGGGAACGCGGGTGTGCTCGTCGAGGGTGAGGAACTTGGCCACTTCATAGTGGCTGGTGGAGAAGTACGATGGCCAGTTGTTCTCGGCGCCGTCGATGACGCCGGTCTGGAGGCCGGAGTAGACT
>CAZKJA010000303.1:0-5083 GCA_964552925.1 uncultured Treponemataceae bacterium | reverse complement strand
TACGCGCGGATTCGCCCATTAAAGGCAAGGTAGCTTTGTCGACCGGTGGCGGGTCCGGACATCTTCCGCTATTCCTGGGCTATGTCGGCTCTGGGATGCTCGACGGTTGCGCTGTAGGCGGAGTATTCCAGAGTCCAAGCGCCGACCAAATGCTCGAAGTAACAAAATCAATAGACGGAGGCAAGGGCGTTTTGTATATCTACGGGAACTATGGCGGCGATATCATGAATTTCGACATGGCGGCTGAAATGGCTGCAATGGAGGATATTCGGGTCGAGTCATACGTAGCGGGAGAGGATGTCGCCAGCGCGCCCAGGGAAGAAAAGCAAAAACGCCGCGGCGTCGCGGGAATCTTCTTTGTCTACAAATGCGCGGGTGCGATGGCGGACACAGGGGCCGATCTTGATGAAGTCAAACGCATCGCATCCAAAGCCGGCGCGAACGTCAGGACTATGGGGGTCGCGCTCTCTCCCGTGATCGTTCCCGAAGTAGGCAAACCCTCCTTCCAGATCGGCGACGATGAAATGGAAATCGGCATGGGAATACATGGGGAACCCGGGATACGCCGTGGCAAACTGCTTGCCGCCGATGATGTTGTCAAGGAGATGATGGACAGGATCCTTCCGGATCTTCCGTACGGCAAAGGCGACGAGGTCGCTGTGCTTATGAACGGTCTTGGTTCGACCCCGAAAGAAGAATTGTATATAGCCTACCGTAAAGTAGCCCGGATGCTGTCCACATATGGTATTTCTGTATTCAAAGTGTATCTAGGGGAATTCGCCACATCCCTGGAGATGACTGGATTTTCCATTTCTATGCTCAAACTGGATGCCGAACTCAAAGGCTTGTTGGCCCGTCCGGCATGTACACCATTCTTCGAGCAGGTTCAGCTGTAACCGGGAGTTTCCTGATGGATATCATCGCTGCAAAGTCTTTCATACGGGGAATTCGGGAACGAATGGACCTGAATCGGGATCATTTGATAGAACTGGACAGCGTCATGGGAGATGGTGATTTGGGGCTGACCATGACCAAAGCATTCGCTGCCGCGGACGAGCTGTCGGCGAGGTATGTCGATAACGACGTGGGGTCATTTTTTGCCCAGTGCGGGATGGCTATGGCCAAGGCCGCACCATCGACGATGGGGACCCTGATGGGTACAGGATTCATGCGGGGCGGCAAGTCGGTGCAGGGTAAGACGATATTGGAAGCGCAAGACGTGGCGCGATTCTTCCGCGCTTTTGCGCAAGGCATCGCCGATCGAGGCAAATGCGCTCCGGGCGAGAAAACCATCCTGGATGTGATAGACCCCGTTGCATCAGCCCTCGAAAATGCTGTCGCAAAACATGTCAGCCTTCCTGATTTGGCGGAAATTGCTCGTGCCGCAGGTGATACCGGACTAGAGGCGGCAAAGGCGATGATGGCACAGCATGGCAAGGCTGCGATCTACCGGGAGCAGACCTGCGGTAAGCCGGACCCCGGTGCGACCGCCGGAATGTTCATGATCGATGCTTTTTGCTCTGTTCTGGAATAGACCGCCGCTGAAGATCGACTGCACATCGTGACAGCGGACATGCAAGACGCTCGGCTAGCGTGCGTCTTTGTAGGATTTGACGCCAGCTTACCTCTCCAGAGCGCCTCTCCAGAGGCTGACCGCGCCGAAGTCCGACACGTCGGTGTAGCCCAAACTCACGAGGGTACGCGCCGCGATTGAGGAGCGGTTGCCGGAACGGCAATAGACGACTATGGGACGGGTCTTGTCGACTTCCTTGAAATCAGAGTGAATCGAGTCGTATGGCATCAGAACGGACCCCGGGATATGCCCCTGCTCGAATTCCGCCTTGGTGCGCACGTCGAGCAGGAGCGGTTTGGCTCCCGGCCCACCGAGGGCGTCCTTCAATTGCGCGTAGGAGATCGGCCGGGGAGAGACTGTGGAAGGCGCCCGCTTTGTCTCCTGGGCGCCGCCAATGCAAGAAAAAACAAGGAGCACGGAAAAAAAAACTGAAAGCTTGATTGCGGTTTTCATATTACTATTTTACTCATATTCAATGTCAACGGCAATGAAAGTCATGTTCCCCGCATAGACAATTCAATATATTATACGTGCGAGGAGTAATTAGTATGCCAATAAAAGGTCAATCGTTTCAATCAATAGACGAATATATAAGCCAGGCGCACCCTGATGTACGGGCCAGGCTTGTCCGCCTGCGCGAAGTCATCCGTGAAGCGGCTCCTGCCGCGACCGAGAAGATCAGCTACGGCATGCCGACATTTTACCTGCACGGCAATCTGGTCCATTTCGCTTCGTATAAGAACCATATAGGTTTCTATCCCGTGCCAAGCGGCATCGAAGCGTTCAAGCTCGAGCTTGCGAGGTACAAGGGGGCCAAAGGTTCGGTCCAGTTTCCCCTTGATGAGGACCTTCCATTCGATCTCATCGCCAGAATCACGCGCTTCAGGGTCGAGGAAAACACCAAGTTGGCGTCATCGAAGAAGGCCGCTCGCCCTTAGTTAAAACACATTACGGAGTTTCCGTCATGCATTGTATATAAATGCATACAACCCGAGGCGGTTTGCTTATTTAACGCGTTCCTGGAACGAGCCGTCGCGGGTATCGAGCCGTATCCTCGTGCCGATCTCGCAGAACAACGGTACCTGTACCACGACCCCGGAATCGAGCGTCGCAGGCTTGGTGGATTTGCCCGAGGTGTCGCCTTTGATTCCTGGCTCGCAGTATGTGATGGTCCGCTCTATGGAGATGGGAAGTACGACGCCCACGGGCTTGCCTTCGTAAAAGGTGATCTCAACGTCGAAATCGTCCTCGGGGGTGATGTATTCGGCGTTGTCGCCGAGGTCATCCTTGGACAACTCGTACTGCTCGAAAGTCTCCTGGTCAAGGAACACGAACATCTCGCCGTCGATGTAGGAAAGTTTCATCTTGTGGACATCGAGGTTCACGTCTTCGAACTTTTCGCCGGAGTCGAGCCCAAGGTCGGCCGTCGAACCAGTGAGGAGGTTCTTGACGCGCATCTTGACCACGACGCCGCCGCGTCCGCCTTTGTTGCCGAGCAGCCGCTGGACTACTACGACGTCCTTGCCCGATTTGAACACAGTACCCACTCGAAGATCAGATGTCATCAGCATGATATGTCCTCATAATAAACCGGAATTCTATCGATCATCCGCGGAAACGCGATCGGATAGGCATGAATTTTTCAACGCGGCATATCCTACACTATATCGACTAAAAAAGTCATCAGGGCGGAAGCGAGGTCGCCGTTCGCAATCAAGGCGTCGGAGAACGTCGAAAAGCCCTGCCGCATCCGGGCGTCGGCTTCCAGAAGTCGCGAAATATTTTCAGTGCCCGCGACCTCGACCCCGTCGGCGAGCCTGTCGTTGAAAGCCAGGAACGCCGACTCGATCTCGGTAAAATCATCCTGATGGAAAGCCGGACGCATGCGGTCGAGCAAGGCCCGGACCTTGACGAGCTGGTGTGCGCCCGCCTGCGGATACGCATGCCACAGGAACGGCCTGCCCGAAAGCGCGGCCCGGGCCATCGAATCCTCGCCGCGGACTATATTGAAATCGCATGCCGTCAGGACTTCGTCCCAGGTTTCCTGAGGCAGGAACGGCAATCGCATCGTCGGGAACGGCCGCCCTGCCCTCTCCCAGGCATGCATGAAACAAGGCCCGCTCTTCCCGTTCGCGACGAGAACCATCACGCGCCGGGATTCCCCGAATTTCGCTATATCTTCGACGATCCGGCCATAATTCCGCTCATACCCGAAAACGAGGATCCAGAAACGTTCCTCGGGCACGCACGCACCGGCGTCGGCGTCGAGGCGAAGGCCAAGCGTATCGAGGAGCGAGGCCCGATGTCCGGCCACCTCGGCCGGATCCGCGTATCGCGCCCGCGAGCGCATGAAGCCGCTGTCGAGAATCAAGCCGCCGGTTTTCGGCGTGAACCCAGGCATGAATATATGCTTATGGACGAACTGCGAGCGCGTCAGCGACGGCATGCGGTGGAACTCGTCGGCGTACGGCTCCGCGCTCAGGTATTCCAGGTTGACGATAGTGCTCGAGTCGGTCCTGGAATCGTCGAAAAGCATCGCCTCCAGCCAGTCTGGACGTCCGCAGGCGAAGCATTCGAGCACTATCCTGGGACCGGCCTGTCCGTACGCGGCGGCAAAGGCGCCGTTGTCCCCGCCCCCCGGTCCGGCCCAGTCGAGTAGTGTCCAGCCGCGGACCGTCTGCGCTGCCAAGCCGGGGCGCACGAGGGGTTCGAGCAGGCTGAAGGCGTGCAGGTCGTCTACAACAAGCCGAAGTTCGAGGGTGGGATCCAGTTCCGACAGGGCCCTCGCCAAGCGGTAGACCACACCGATGTCTCCGTAGTTGTCGACGACCTTGCATAGTATGTCTAGCGTCATTGGGCATGCAGTATGGCATCGGGAAATGTTGTCCGCAAGGCCGGGAAAAAGCTCGCCCCGATTACGATTCGGGGGTACAATCCGGTATTGGAGGAATCAAATGCGGCCAATGCTCGCGCGTCGCCAGGCCAAGCCCGAAGGATTGCCGGGCGTTCCTCGCAGGGACGCCTTTGACGAGTTATCCAGGGCATCTGCCCTGCTCGCCATGGCCGTTGATTTTTCACAGATACAGTCCACCCTCGTGGAGCAGGCGTGCGACATCAGCGCATCCGACCTTGCCGCGCTCTACCTGTACACGGATACCGATGATGTTCAAGGTTCCTCTCTCAGGCTGTCGTACCGGCGCGGACCATGGCGCGCGCCGCAATCGCTGCCGCGCTCGTCGGAGACGCTTGCGTTTGTCGAGGAGTGCGGGGAAGCGGCGGTGCTGAACGAACCCAGGGAGTGCGTGCTCTCGGGCATATTGCTCGACGCGGCGATGCAATCGGGTATCGCGGTTCCCATTTTCCTGCCCGGCTACCGGGCGGGCATGCTCATCCTCAACGCGCGGACGCCGCGTCACTTCGACCGCAAGAGGCTCAACTTCCTTACGGCGTTCTGCGCGCTCGCGGCCGGCATGCTCAGGAGCGCGAGGCTGTTCAAGGAACTCAAGGAGC
>CAZKJA010000302.1:0-5086 GCA_964552925.1 uncultured Treponemataceae bacterium | reverse complement strand
GTTACACCGCTCGATAGGACATCGTCGCAGAAGGAGAGCGCTCTCTACTGCCAGATTTTCTATCAGATCCGCCAGTGGATCAGGGAGGGCAGGCTCAAAGAAGGCGATATGCTCCCTTCCGAACGCGAACTTGCGCAGATGTTCGATGTCAGCAGGGTTCCCGTCCGGGAAGCGTTGAAAGTCCTGGAATTCGTCGGTGTCGCCGAACAGGTTCATGGAAAGGGAGTGTTCATCAAGCGGATCAGCGTCAACAACCTGATCAGCAATATCGACTTCGTCCTTATGGATGGCGCCAGCACCTTGCTTGACCTATTTGAAGCGCGCGAGGCTATCGAAATACAGGCGGCTTCCCTTGCGGCATTGCGCTGGAATGAAGAGGATATGGCCATGATGCAGGGAGCCATCGCGGCGATGGAGAAAAAAATCCAGGCCGGGGAGGATATCCTTGAAACTTCCATGAGTTTTCATACTGCGGTTATCGCGGCCTCGCACAACAAGACAATCGCGGAGATCAACCTCTTTCTCGCTGACTGGCTGCGCTTGGCCCGTCAGCATTTCATGGCCAAGTCAACCTTGCACCAGGTAGGATTGCACAATCATCAGGATATCCTTGATCGCATCAAGGCGCGTGATGCACCAGGTGCCGCCGCGAAGATGAAGGAGCACCTTGATCGTACAAGAGTGGTCATGGAAGCCGGGATGAAGGAAGTGGCATGAACAACCAACTGGATGTTCTTTTCGGAAAGCAGCTCCATCATTCAATGAATCATCTTGGTATACCGGTATACCAAGATGAGGACAGAAACAACCTGGATGACCTTCTTTGTCTATCAGAGGAGTCCCGATGACCACTAAAATGGAGAGGATAAAGCGCGCGATTGCCGGTGAAACCGTCGACCGGATCCCGTATAGCGTATGGACGCATTTTCCGGGGATAGATCTTGATCCCGACAAGCTCGCGGAGGTGACGTACGGTTTCTACAAGGAACTGGACCTTGATTTTATCAAGACGATGTCCAACGGAATGTTCTCGATAGAAGATTGGGGCTGCGTATGCGATTATAGCGCTATCTCTTCCGGAGGAGTCGCGAAAGTATCGAAACTCGGCGTAGAGTCAATCGACGACTGGGAACGATTGCGTGAACTCGATGTCGAGGAAGGAGCCCTCGGGCGAGAGTTGCAGTCAATCCGGAAACTCCTTTCCATCATGCGGGGCGAAGCTCCGGTTCTTGCAACGGCTTTTTCTCCCCTGACGACCGCCCAGAAGCTCTCGGGACCGAAACTGATAGAGCATCTCCGGACCGATCCCCGGAAGGTCAAGGCAGGGCTTGCGACGATCACCGCTGGTACTAAGGCATTCGTGAAGCGGGCCATTGAGGCTGGATGCTCCGGCGTATATTTCGCTAGCCAGATGTCGCGCTTCTCCGAGATGAGCGAGGCAGATTACCGGGAATTCGGCATGCCATACGATCTCGAGGTGCTTGGCGGCTTGGCAGGAAATTCGATGTTGGATGTCATGCATATCCATGGCAACGGGATCATGTTCAACCTCCTCAAGGATTATCCTGTCCACGGCATCAGTTGGCATATCTGGGAAACCGATCCGACGGTCGAGCAATTCCTCTCGTCGAGTCCGGACAAGTGTATCGTTGGCGGATTGCGACGCTTCAAGATCACCGAAGGAGCTTGGAGTGAACTGGAAAAGGATGTCGCCGAGATGTTGCGGCTCACGGGAGGACGGAAGCTTCTCCTCGCGCCCGGATGCGTGATCAGGGCTCCTTACGACAGAGAAACCTTGTTATTCATCAAACGGACCATTGATGCGGCGAATCGAACCCGGTAAGACCAACGATGTGCGGCCTGCGTTTCAGGCTGAAAGTTTCAGGCTACTTGGAAGAGGAGTGATAAAGATGAAGCGAATGAGCATTGGTGTCTGGGGGGGCTTGTCGGTCCTGGCCATAGGTATACTCTTCTTTGTCTATTCGCTCCAACTGCCGTATTCGAGCGAGATAGGGCCGGGGCCCGGTTTCTTCTCGATCTGGTTATCGGGACTCCTGATCCTGCTCGGATCGCTGTATGTCTATCAGAGCTGGAAGGGCAATGACTCGGCGCATGATATGCCGGACCGTAAAGGATTCCTTAACATACTCTTCATCCTGATATGCCTGGTCCTGTACGTGATCCTGCTTCCGCTTCTCGGCTTCAATATTTGCAGCGCCTCCTTCCTTTTCGCGTTGCTTTTCAAGTCGTATGGATGGCTCCTGAACCTGGCGATCTCCATCGGGTCGGCGGTCTTCCTCTACGTCCTGTTCTCGATGTTCCTGGGCGTTCAATTGCCCGTCAACGCGCTTGGATTCTAGGAGGCGGTCAGATGGAATCACTCGGCTTGCTGATGCACGGTTTCCAGACCGCGCTAACCTTGCACAATCTGTTTTTCTGCCTCTTGGGCGTTTCCGTTGGCATGTTCATAGGTGTGCTTCCCGGCTTGGGGCCCGTCGCGGGGACGGCGATACTCATTCCACTTACCTTCGGCCTTGGTCCGACTACCGCGATCATAATGCTTTCAGGCATCTTCTACGCGGCGATGTACGGTGGGACGATTACTTCGGTGCTCATAAACACCCCTGGCGAGAGCGCTTCGGTCATTACCTGTATCGATGGCTACCAGATGGCCAGGCAAGGGCGCGCCGGCGCGGCACTCGGCGTCGCGGCCATCGGATCTTTTGTCGGCGGTGTAGTGGCCATCCTGTGCCTCACCTTCCTCGGGCCTCCGATCGCGAATGCCGCCCTCCGCTTCGGACCGCCGGAGTTCTTTGCCGTCATGATGTTCGGATTGCTCCTTATCGTCGGCCTTATGGGCAAGTCGGTGCTCAAGGGGCTCATTGCTGTGGTCATCGGACTTCTTCTGGCCCTTATAGGTCAGGATCCTGGGACAGGAGCCGAGCGTTTTACGTTCAACCAACTGGAACTGGTCGACGGAATCGATTTCGTCGTGCTTGCGATGGGACTCTTCGGCATATCCGAGATTCTCATCAACGCCGAGCATAATCTTGATATGCCCCCGCCTCCGAAGGTAAAAGGCTTGTTGCCCCCAAGGGAAGAGTGGGGGCCGTCTGCGAAAGCGATCGGCAGGGGAACTGTGCTCGGCCTGCTCCTTGGGCTTATCCCAGGGTCGAGCGCCTCCATCGCATCGCTTTTGTCCTATTCGCTTGAGAAGAAGGTAGCCAAGGATCCCAGCCGTTTCGGAAAGGGAGCGATAGAGGGTGTGGCAGGACCGGAGACCGCGAACAACGCTTACGCAGGCGCAGCGCTTATTCCGCTTTTCACCCTCGGCATCCCGAGTTCGCCGACGGTCGCGATCCTCCTGGGCGCATTCACGATGCACGGACTCATCCCCGGACCGTTATTGTATCAAAAAAACCCGGATTTCATCTGGGCAGTCATCGCGAGCATGTTCATAGGCAATGTGATGCTCCTCATCCTTAACCTTCCAATGGCGAACTGGTGGGCCAAAGTCGCGCGAATACCTTACAAGTTGCTCGCGCCGCTCATCCTCCTCATATGCATGGTCGGTGTGTACAGCGTCGGTAGGAGCGTCTACGACGTGGGCATGTTGGTCTTCTTCGGAACACTCGGCTACCTCATGAAGAAGCTGGAGATCCCCGCGGCGGCATTGCTCCTCTCTTTTATCCTGGGCAACAACATCGAGTTCACGATGATACAGACCTTGTCGTTGTCGCCGGCCGGCTTGTTTTATCTCTTCCAGAGGCCTATATCCGGAACGCTGATGTCCTTGTGTATAGCAATTCTCGTGTTCAGCATTTATTCGGCCGTGAAGAAAAAAAGAGATAAGCTGGCGGCCGACGCGGAGGTTTGATAGGTAATTGCCGCCTGCGTGGCGGCGTCAAGAAAGCGATCCCGGCTATCGGTTTTGAATGAAACCCGGCCGTGACGATATGCAAGGAGGAAAGAATGGGTAAGAGAGAAGCTTTGCCCCGCATCTCGAGGGGCGCTGTGATTATCACGGCGATCATCGTTATCGCGACGATGGTACCCGTGGCTGCTTTCGGCCAAGCCTACCCGAAGCGGCCGATAACAGCGATCGTAGCCTTCAACCCAGGCGGTGGCACCGACATCGCGGCCCGTGTGATCCTGAAGGCTGCGGAAAAGTACATCAAGGGTACCTTCGTAGTCGACAACAGGCCTGGTGCCGGCGGGGCGATTGGTTTCACCGCGATTGCGATGGCTCCGAAAGACGGTTATACGATCGGGATGATAAACCCGCCGACCGTACTCCTGAACCCGATCCAGCTTGGCGACAAGGTCAAGTACAAGCTTGACGACTTCTATCCGATCGCCAATTTTGTAAGCGATCCCGGTGCCTGCGCCGTACCCCCCGACAGCCCTTTCAACTCACTCAAGGACGTGATCGAGTTTGCCAGAAAAAATCCTGATACACTGAAGATGGGCTATGGTGGCCCCGGCACTTCCGAAGCGCTTACTCTCCGCAATTTTGAACAGGTCAACGGCATAAAGGTCCGCAAAGTCCCATTCACCGGAACCGGCACGCAGCTGACCGCGCTCTTGGGTAAAAATATCGACATCATGTTCACCAACGCTTCCGAGATTGTCTCGCAGTACCAGTCGAAATCGGTGCGTGTCATCGCCGTCGGCGCGGAAAAGCGGATCGACATGATGCCGGACGTGCCAACCTATAAGGAGTCCGGCTTCAATGCCGTACAGCTCGCGATGCGAGGCTTGGCCGCGCCCAAAGGTGTAGACCCGAAGATCCTTAAGGCTTTGTCCGAAGCGATGAAGAAGACTTTCGATGATCCGGAGTTCAGGAAGAAGGCGCTCGAGATGTCACTTCCCCTCGATTATATGGGGCCCGAGGAATACATGAGTGCCCTTAAAAAGATGGATGCGTTCTACCGGGATGAGTTCGTCAAGAACCCTTGGTAATCCAAGGATTGAAAACCGTGTGGCGCGGGACATCCCTTGCGCCGCACGGCATGGTTTACATAGTTCCTCGAAACTTGTGGCCGGGCGTCCCGGGGTACCTTTGATAGTATAGCCAGCAGTCACA
>CAZKJA010000301.1:0-5090 GCA_964552925.1 uncultured Treponemataceae bacterium | reverse complement strand
CCCTTGGGGTCGGTCTTCACCCTGAACTTGATAGTCACCGCGGGGTCGTGGACGTCCTTGTAGCCCCCGAGCTGCAATTCGTGGTTCGACAGCACCGTCGAACAGCGCGGGCAGTACGGCAGGATGTAGTGACCCTCGTAGATCAGCCCCTCGTCCCACAGCCGCTTGACGACCCACCATATCGACTCCATGTAATCGGGGTCCATAGTCTTGTAGTCGTGGTCGAAGTCCACCCAGCGCCCCGCCCGGGTCATTATCGTCCGCCACTCCTTCGTGTAGCGGAGTACTATCGAACGGCACGATTCGTTGAACTTCGCGACGCCGAAGTCCTCGATCTGCTTCTTGCCCGAGATTCCCAGCTCTTTTTCCATCTCGTATTCGACGGGCAACCCGTGGCAGTCCCAGCCGAAGCGGCGGTCGACCTGGAAACCCTTCATGGTCTTGTAACGCGGAACTATATCCTTGATCGTACCGGGCACGAAGTGGCCGAAATGCGGCAAACCCGTCGCGAAGGGCGGACCGTCGTAAAAAACGTATTCTGGCGACCCCTGGCGCTCCGAGATGGATCTCTCGAATATCCCGTGTTCCTTCCAGAACGCGAGTACCGCCTCCTCCATCGCGGGGAAGCTGGCTTTTGGGTCTACAGGCTCGTACATGGGTGCTCCTCTGGAACGTATATCCGACCGCCGGATCGTCCTATGACGATGGCTATTTTGTTCGTGGATGCGGATTATGCCATGGAACGATGGCGAATTGCCAGCGGGGGCGCGAACGGCGCGGTCCCCCCCGCTGGCAAGCCGGGAGGGAGAATTGACCGCCTCCTTCGATGCGTGCTTCAATGGAAACGGTCATGAAGAAAATCCTGGCCTTGATCTTCGCCATCGCCGCTTCCCGTGCCTCCGCGGATGTCCTCGTGGTCGTTTTCGACCAGGAACTCGATATCCCGCTTGAAGGCGTCCGCATAAGCGTCCAGGGCTCGGATCGATCCTACACGACTGACGCCCAAGGCGAAGCCGCCATTCAACCCCCCGACCTTGGCGCCAAGAGCGTTATTACGGCAAGGCTTATCGGGTACAAGACGATCACTGCAACCATCCCGGCCGGCGTCGCTGGAATCGTGATCAAGATGTCCCTCGAAGGGGATACTATCGAGGGCGAGGGCCTTGTAGTCGAGGGCAGGAAACCCCGGAAGACCGACGCCCAGGCGGGTCTGTCCCGGGTAGTGACGAGCAAGGACATACAAGCCCGGACATTCGGCATAATGGAAGACGCCCTGTCAGCCATCAAAAGCCTTCCGGGAGTGGGCTATACCGGTTCCTTCAACTCAAAACCGTCGATCAATGGCGGCGATCCCGACGAGACTGTAGCGACCCTGGACGGCGTATACGTCCTGTTCCCCTACCAGTGGGCCGGCACGTACACAATCTTCGATCCCCATCTGGTGGATTCTATAAAGCTGTCCACGGGAATAATCGGCGCGCCTTACGGGCAGGTGCTGTCGGGGCTCCTCGAGGTGAGTTCCAAGACCCCCTCCGATTCGGATCCTCACTTCGACTTCGGGCTGTCAACCACGGGCCTCGACCTGTTCTATCAACAGGCGTTCGGGGAGAAGGTCGGCGCGCTCTTCGGGGGGAAGGTCACCTGGATGGAGCTGCCCCTGGCGATGATCGGCCAGCAGGACTTGTTCGACGCCGACCCCTATGTCCGCAACGGTACCGCCAAACTCTACTGGAACCCCGCGCCGACGGTCAAATGGGCGTTGAACGCGCATATCGACACGGACGGCGTCGCGGTCAGCACCGACGACTTCACCGCCCACCTCTACGAAACGCAGATAATCCTATCGTCGACGCTGCAGACCCTCGTCAACAAAAACCTGTTGTGGAATCAGCTGGTCAGCTACAATAGCTTCTACAGCGAAACCGGGCTCGACGAGGCAGCCTCGTCCGGGGCGTCGACGATAGCGGACGAACGCCGCTACCAGGCGAGCGCGCGGTTCGACTGGACGCCGGCCGAGAACCATGTGGTAAGCTTCGGTCTGGACGAGCTCTGGGAGATTTGGTCGAAAAGCGACGTCGACAACGGAACGACGTGGTACGATCTGGAAGGGAAAAACACCCTCGGCTCGGGCGCGTATATCGATGATGTTTTTACTCTCATCCCCGATGTCCTTACGGCGGAGGCTGGATTGCGGGTCGATCATACCGTAGTCTTTGGCGGCGGCGGGACGCTTCAAACCTATCCCGTGGCGAATCCCCGCTTGAGGTTCACCTATGTTTTCCTCAAGGATCTTGGCCCCATTGAATCAATGGGCGTGAACGGCGGGACCGGCCTTTACTCCCAATTTCCCGCGGACGATCCTCAAATGGACACCCAAAACGGAGCGGCAAGCCTGGAGCTCGGGCCTACCCGTGCATGGATCAACGTGCTTGGGTTCGACGCGAACGGCGCGGCCGGGGAAACCTTCAGCGTCCAGGGATACGCCAAGTATTATACGAGCCGCTTCTATATCGCGTCGGGGCTCTCGGGCGTTGAATTGAAAAACGACGGGACAGGCTATGCGTATGGCCTCAATGTGGGCTTCACGAAACCTACGACATCATGGGATCTCTCGCTGAGCTATTCCTTCAGCTATACAAAGCTATACAACCCCGGTGGGGCAGGCCTCAACGCCACGAGCTGGACCGCTCCCCTTGGCGACTGGTATTTTCCCTCTTACGAGTCCTTTCATACAATCTATGCCAATTTTACCATCAAGCCCAGCGACAGCTTCGCCATCCTCGCGCAGGGGAATGTCGTTTCGGGCAGTCCGACGCAGTCGGGAACATGGTCGGACTGGCGCTACCCCGTGAATATGAAGTTCGACTGGCATGGCTTCTACCCTGGATCCAAGGTTCGATGGGAGTTCTACGTCGGGTGCGAGGATGTTTTCGCCCTTCTGTACTCTGTGCCCTTGAACACCGCGGAAACTGGCGTCTCGTTCGACGTGGGGTATCCCATCCCCTCGCTGGGCTATAAACTCAGTTACTGACGATAAGGAAGGCCATGAAGCTTTTTACAAGGCTGCCGTTCTGGCTCGGGCTCCTTCTCCTCGCGGGGTGCGTAGGAGGGGCCAAGCCGCTGGCGGTTTTTACCGGCCAGGAGACGACCCGGGCTCATGAACTGGCCATCGAAATCGATCCCCCTATGGATGGCGTTTCTAAAATCCGCTTGTCGTGCGCGGAGATCCCCGGCGCGGTGTTCGGCGGCGGGGCGATAACCGACGGCGAAGGCTGGCGTATCGATATGGATACGCTGGACTGGTTCAACAATTGGCCGAACGGCTGGACCCATGCTTCCTTCCGCCTGGACGGGAAGGCGGCGCTCCAACGGACGGCAGCGGGGTGGACGCTTGCCATAATAAAAGCCCCGGAGCTTGACATCGTGGAATCGGCATCAATCCGGTATTTCGATACCTACGTGCGGGGAGAGGCCGCGTTGCGCGAGTTCTCGCACCGATGGGACAGGATACAAGCCGCCGCGAACGACATTTCGACTAGCGTAACGGACGCGCCGCCGTCCCGCGATCCGGACAGCCTGAGGAAGTACCTCTTCCCCGAAGTCTACGGATACGAGGCGCGGCCCGATCCCGCCCACGCGAAGGTCGCGGCCGAGGGCATCG
Source organism: uncultured Treponemataceae bacterium (assembly GCA_964552925.1). Classification (GTDB taxonomy): domain Bacteria; phylum Spirochaetota; class Spirochaetia; order Treponematales; family UBA12059; genus SZUA-370. The sequence continues at coordinate 1,429 of CAZKJA010000301.1, read as the reverse complement.
TATGGAATACGGATTACACCAAAGCGCATTTTACTGAAACTTTGCGGATGCTGCGCGATAGCGGGACTCTCCTGCGTGATTACAAGGAGTCCCCCGGCTTGTGGCTCCTGGCCCTGGAATGGAATTCCTTCTGGGAATCCGCGGGTCAAGCAATAATACTGCAAAAGGAATGAGCGTGCCCGGTTGCTTTCTGGAACCTCAACGGCGATGATCGGAAACGCAGCGGGTTCGCGCGACTTCGAGCGCTCGCTTCGCGCATATGCGCGGATTGCGGTAGCGGCGTCCGTGTTGATCCATGCCTCTGTAATCGGATTGCTCGCTGCGATAGGCGGCCCCGACTCACTGCTCACCCCGGATCGCCCGGACCCCGCTGTTACCTTCGTGAGCGTTCATAGTGTCGAGATCCAAAGCAGCCCGCAGGCAAGCGCTCCGGAACCCCCGCCCCCGCCTGTCACCGAACCGCGCCCGATTCTGCCTCCAGCCGAACCGCGCCCCATGCCGGAACCCTCCATGTCCCAGGCCGCTACTTCCCTTGAACCCCTTCCCTCCGTGCCTGTAAGCGGGAGCGAGGCCCCGGCGACGGAAGCCACCGCTTCGACCGCCTCTCATGTCGCCGATGAGGAATACATGCCGCAGTTCAAGATTTCCGATGCGCCGGTCATCCCCGCCAAGGAAGTGCTGTCAAGGATAGAGTACCCAGTGCTCGCGGCACAACAGGGAATCGAGGCGACCGTCTACCTGGAACTCTATATCGACAAGTCAGGCAGGATAGTGCGCGCCACGGTCCTGAAGGATCCGGGCTTCGGTTTTGCCGAAGCCGCGGCCAAAGCGCTTGTCGGCCTTGTCTGCTCTCCGGCAAGAATGGGCGACGAGGCGGTCGCCGTACGGTATCGTTATCCCGTGCGCTTTACTTTAAGGTAGTTTCCCCAAAACCCTAAAACTCGTAGCCTCAACAATATTTCTATTGGATGCGCTGTTCGTACGCATCGTCGGACGCCATGCTGGCGAATCTGCCGCCGGCACTCATAATCATCGCATCGAATTGCAACTTCATGTACGAATGCGAGGATTACGCGCTTCGGCTCGCTCGTCTTGGGTTGAAACGACGGTAAGAAGAGTCCCGGAAACTAATCACGGTTTCATACCGCATTTCATGCCAGGATAGAAAGAAGCCGGAAGGTTGATCGTTGATACAATATAAAATTCGAGCTTGTGATGCATCGATCGCCCCACGGCAAGACCGCCGCGCCTCCGCGAGGGCCGGGGGGCACAGGAATGAGGCGAGGACACTGATCCACGGACTGGCGGCCCTCATGTAATTCCCCGACAGGAGGCCAGTCGTATTCGCCGCTGTGTCGCCAGGCTGGTAAAATATAATAAGTACTTCGAACCATGTGGCCAATCCCCAAGCGCCGGTGCCTATAGCAAT
>CAZKJA010000300.1:0-5120 GCA_964552925.1 uncultured Treponemataceae bacterium | reverse complement strand
AAATTTTCTTATCTTGTTAATCTTTTCTTATCATGTAAATCTTGTTTCTATTGATTATAGGCTGGAACCTAATTCAATAAGGTACCTACTACATCTTGTATCGACCTAAGTCAATTGGTTACCCCGCACCTCTTACTACGTACATTAACCTGGCATACCCAGCATACGGTTTGGATCAGGGCATCTATCCGGTTTCTCTCTAGCAATTCCCCATTTTTGGCACACTTCATGCATAGTGTTTACCGTATATAAAAGCAGCTAAATAAAAACCGATGTTTGCTTTGAGTTTCTTCAATCATTGACTATTGTATTGGAAAGAGGTTTTATGAGATATTTTATATATAGCATTATAAGTATTTTACTGGCAGGCGCCACAGGCCTTTCGGCGCTCGAGCTGGAAGATGCATTGGCCGCCGCCGGCAATACAAGCGACGCGAGAAGCGCGGATTTGCAGGCCAAAAGCGCGGCGGCGCAGTACGACTTCGCATCCTACCCGGGGGATCCTTCACTGAGCATCGGTCCCACGTATATGCGCAAATCGAGCGATATTTTTGGAGACGCAAGCACCGAGGCTTTCGGAGCCAGCCTGACGCTGTCGCTGCCGCTCGGTCTCACCGATTCCTCGCGCGACAAGGCGGATGAAGCCTCCCTCCTCGCCTCCTACAGCAAGGAAGCCCTCCCATGGTCGCTCGAGTCGGCCCGGCTCAAGATATACAACCTGTATGCCAACGCGTGGATAGCCCAGGAAGAGCTCGGTTTGTTCCAGCGGGAGGGCGTCGTCGCCGAAGAGGAGTTCCTCGCGGCGAAGGCTCTATATTCCAGCGGATCGCTCGGATACGCCGACTACCGCAAGGCGGAAGAGACACTGACCAAGGCGAGGGACGCGGTTCTGTTCGGCGGCATGAACCAACGCGTCACCCGGCTTGAGCTGTTTTCGATGATCCGCCTCGATGATGACGGCAAGCCGCTTTCGATGCAGCAGCCGGTCCAACGCAGCCTGCCCAAAGGCCCGGAACTGGCGACCAACGCGGTGATCAACGACCCTGAAATAAGACGCAGCCTGGCCTTGGAGGCGCTTGCCCGGACGCAATTGGAACGGGTGACAAGCGCTTCGCTACCCGCGACCTTCAAGGTTTCGATGACAAACGAAGGCACCGCCTACTCAATCAGCTATTCCCACGATTCGAGGAAGCTGACCGCCGTGTATGACAGCCCCCTGGTCTACCTGACCGAGGCCGCATCGTCCAATCCATGGTCGCTCGGCGTCTCGTTCGAGATTCCCCTCGATACCGGCGGTTACGATGCCAGGCAGGCAATATCGCTCGCAATCGCTGTGGACGCGGAGAAGGTCCGGACTGAAGCCGCCATGGCCAAGTTGACGCTCGATGCGCGCTTGGCCTACCAGGCCTGGGTCAGGGCCGACGATTCCCGCGACCAGGCGATGAGTAACGCAGCCTTGTCAGATGAGATACTCGAAACGGTTCGCGCCAAGGCCAGGCTAGGCCAGGCGACGACGACAGAACTCGCCAGGGCTGCCCTCGACGCAGAGAGGGCCAACTTCACCGCGACCGCCCAAGCGGTCAACGCGGAGCGTTTGCGGCGTTATGCGGCCTTGATCGCCCGCTATCCAATCGATTGAAACGAGGAATTGTATGAACGAGAAAAAAGGAATATCCAGGAAGACCATTTTGGTCGCCACAGCGGCGGCACTCGTCGTGGCGCTCGGAGCGGGCGCGTGGGTGCTGTCAAGGCCGAAAGCAAGCGCCCAATCGGCCCCCCCCGCCATGCAGACATCTGCCGCGACGGAAGGATCTGTCCTGATAGCCGTGCAGGCGGTATCGGTGGCGGAACCGGCGCTCTCCACCGTGTTGCGCAACAGGACTTCAGGCTACGTGCGCTTTGTGCAAGCCGAAGGTACCCTTCTCCAGAGCGGAGAAGCGATTGTGGTCTTCGATGACGCGGACCTACGCAAGGCGATGAACCAAGCCGAACTCTCCCTGCGTCAGGCGCAGGTCAACCGTGACCGGGCTCTCGCGACCGAAAAAAAAGCCAAAACCGACCTTGAAACCAAACGGAATCTTTTCAGCGCCAAGGCGGCTACCCAGGAGCAGGTCGATTCCGCTGTCGACGCCCTCTCCTCCGCCGAATACTCCAGAAAAGCCGCCGATCTCTCGGTGGAGCAGGCAAACCTGAGCCTGGCGCAAGCGGAACGGGATCTCAAGGAGGCCACTCTCAAGGCTTCATTCACGGGAGTGGTTTCGAGGCCCGCCGTCGCGAACGGCGATTTCGCGCCGGCGAATACGCAACTCGCTTCGCTCGTCGACCTGTCGCGCATCCTGTTCCGGGCCGAGGTCGACGAGTACGACATCGGCAAGCTCAAGGATGGACTTCCGGTGACGGTGACGGTGCCCGCGCTCAAGGATAAAAGCTTCCGGGCCAAGGTACAAGGCATAAGCCCTACCGCCGAGGTTGTAAACAACATATCGATCTTCAGGGTCTCGGTCATGGTCGACAATGCCGAGGGCACGCTCAGGCCGGGAATGAGCGCCGACGTCAACATCATGGTGAGCAACGAGAAGGGAATCATCGTACCTTCGAAGGCGGTCACCACGGTGCGCGGCCGTTCGTATGTCGACGTGCTGCCCGAGAGCGGCGAAATCGAGACCAGGAAAGTCACAATAGGTTCTTCGGACGGCAGGAACACGATTATCAGCGAAGGTCTGGCAGCAGGAGAAAAGGTCGTCCTGCCAGGTGTTCCCGCTCCCGCCATGGCCGCTGCCCCCGCTTCCGGAGGCACCTCGATCATACCAATTACAGTTCCCGGCACCGGTGGCCGCTGATCATGGCCGACAATACAATCATCGTGTTGCACGATATAAAGCGTCACTACATCATGGGCCCGACGACGGTCCGCGCCGTCGATGGGATCGACCTGTCGATAGGCAAAGGCGAATTCGTTTCCATCATCGGGCCGAGCGGCTCCGGTAAATCCAGTTTGATGAACATCATCGGCTGCCTCGATACCCCCACGGAGGGGACTTACAGCATCGACGGCGAGCCGGTCGAAGGCCTCTCCCGGGGACGTCTCGCGGAGATACGGAACAAGGCGATAGGCTTCGTATTCCAGAGCTTCAACCTGCTGCCGCGCTTGACCGCACTCGAGAATGTCGAACTTCCGCTCGTCTACGCGGGAATTCCGGCGAAGGAACGCCGCGCGCGCGCAATGTCGATGCTCGAGAAGGTGGGCCTCCACGGCCGCGAGCACCACATACCGGCGGAGATGTCAGGCGGGCAGAGGCAACGCGTCGCGATAGCCAGGGCCTTGGCCGGAAAGCCATCGGTGCTCTTGGCCGACGAGCCGACCGGCGCCCTGGATACCAAGACGGGTGCCGAGATCATGGAGATGTTCCACGCGCTCAACGCGGAAGGATCGACGATAATACTTGTCACCCATGACATGAGCGTCGCGAGGCAGGCCAAGCGGGTGGTCAAGATACTCGACGGGGTCATAGTGTCCGACGGCCCGGCGGAGGATGCAGCATGAAACTCTTTGCCGCGAGGGAAAGCGTCGGCATGGCCGTACGCAGCATCAAATCTTCAGCCGGACGATCCTTTCTGACGACCCTCGGGGTCCTTATCGGCGCGGGCTCCCTCATAGCGCTCACGGCCCTGGGCAATGGCGCCTCAAAATCGGTCGAGGACAGCCTCAAGTCGCTCGGCGCCAACCTGCTTATCGTGTACTCGGGGCAGCCGCGCGGCTCCGCGCTTGTCCGCAGAAGCATCAGCAACATAGTCCCTACGCTGAGCTCCGACGACATCGAAGCGATCAGGAAACTTGACTTGATTCGGATGGCGGCCCCCGAGTCTTCAATCAGCGCACAGGCCAAGTTCGAGAACCGCAACGTCACGGCCACAGTCGTCGGTACCGATTACACGTACCCGCAGATAAGGAACTTCTACCCAGCACTCGGCGAGTTCTTCACGGAAGCCGATGTTGCTTCGCGCCGCATGGTCGCCGCGCTCGGCAGCAAGACCGCCGCCGACCTCTTCGACACAGGCACCGAGCCAATCGGCCAACGGGTGCGCATCAATGGGCAACCGTTCACGGTCGTCGCCGTGATGCAGTCCAAAGGCAACGATACCACGGATGCGCAGGTATTCGTGCCGGTCAGTTCATTCCTCCGCAGCCTCTCCGGCGGCACCAAGTACGCCGCGATAAACGTCCAGGCCATCGACATGGCCATGATGCGGGAGGCCCAGCGCGCCATCGAGGACGAACTACTGCGCTTGCACCGCATGCCGTCGATGGAGGTCGCCGATTTCTACGTCGCCAACCAGCTCGACGTGCTCGGTGCGGCGCAAGGTACTGCCGACACCTTCACTATCCTGCTCGGCGGCATCGCGGCGATAAGCCTCATCGTCGGAGGCATCGGCATAATGAACATCATGCTTGTCTCGGTTACCGAGCGCACCAGGGAGATAGGCATCCGCATGGCGTTGGGAGCCAAGCCCGGTGACGTGCTCCTGCAATTCCTCGTCGAAGCGGTGATCCTGTCGGTCTCCGGCGGTGTCCTTGGCATACTCGGCGGCGTCACAGCGGCCTGGGCATTCAGCCGTTTCGGCGGCATGGCGGCTATCGTCAGCGCCGACTCCGTATTACTCGCTTTCGGTTTTTCACTTATCACCGGTTTGTTCTTCGGCGGGTACCCGGCGTTCCGGGCATCCCGTTTGGATCCAATAGAAGCCCTGCGCTACGAGTGACGGGGTCAAGGAGTAGTATATGAATAGAAGTATCATGACAATGGCGATAGCGATCGCCGTGATGGGAACCATCGCCGGAAACGCCTTCGCGCAGTCGAGCGCTGATCCGGCAATAGCCAAGGCAAAGGAAGAAACCGCGAGCGTGTACGACCTTGGCAGGATGTTCGGCTACCTTAACACGATGGTCAAGGACGGCAAGACGCCTTCGCTCTCCGCCGACCAGCTCAAGAAGCTGTACGACATCATGAAGGAAGTCGAGTCATCCAAAAGGATAGAACCTTCCCGGGCAAAGACTCTGCTCACGCAGATCGAGGACAAGGTCCTCACGCCCGCACAGTTGATGGCTGCGGATAAGCTGG
>CAZKJA010000299.1:3599-5127 GCA_964552925.1 uncultured Treponemataceae bacterium | reverse complement strand
CGCCGACTGATCCGGCCAGCCGAACACCGACATATCGACGCGGCCGTTTCTGTCCACCCGGACGCCTTCGTCGGCGAGCCGGGCCGCCTGTTCCTCGAATCCACTCCCCCTGCGCAGGGCGATGCTCCCGTCGGCTCGGATGATCCGCCACCACGGCAGTCCGTCGGCACCGGAACTCGAATGCAGGATCCTGACGACCGTCCGCGCGCCATTCGGCAAGCCAGCCAACGCCGCGATCGAGCCGTAGCTGGAGACCCGTCCCCTCGGAACCGCCTGGATGTGCCTCTTGACCGTCTCGCCTGTCATTCCCATGATCGCACCCTCCCATCTTGACATTATTTGATATTTTGTCGAATCTAACGCTGATCAGGTAAGCGTCATCACCGAGTATAACGCGCGCCGAGAATACCGAGGAGGATTGAAGATGAAAACCTGTATACTTTTTCCTGGCCAGGGCGCCCAGAGCGTCGGCATGGGCAAAGATTTTTACGACAGGAGTCCCGCCGTTCGCCATTTGTTCGAGGAGGCTTCCGACGCATCCAAGATCGACCTGGCGGCGCTGATATTCTCCGGTACCGAGGACGAGCTCAAGCAGACGAGGAACACCCAAGTCGCGCTGGCGCTCGTCGACAGCGCCGCCGCGCTCAGGCTCAGGGAGTCGGGCGTCAAGGCCGACGGCGCCGCAGGTTTCAGCCTCGGCGAATGGGCCGCGATGGCCGAGGCTGGCGTCGTGACCTTCTCCGAGATGATACGCCTGGTTGCCGAACGCGGACGCCTGATGGACGAGGCCGGAAAGCGTTCCGGCGGTTCCACGATGTCGGCGGTAATAGGGCTCGAGCCGGCCGCGATCGAGTCGGCGCTCAAGTCAGCGGGAGTCGACGACGCGTGGATAGCGAACTACAATTCCCCCACGCAGTCGGTGTTGTCGGGAACCGAGGCCGGGATCGGCAAGGCGGAAGAGGCGGTCAAGGCCGCCGGCGCCAAGCGCGCGATCCGCCTCAAGGTATCCGGCGCATTCCACTCGCCGATCATGCGCTACGCGTACGACGGTTTCAGGGAATTGCTCGCGGACGCCCTCTTCGCCGACCCCGCGATGCCGTTCTACTCGAACGTGACCGGCGGCCTCGTGTCCTCGGGCGAGGAGATCCGTCACCTGGCGGCCGAGCAGATAATAAGTCCGGTCCGCTGGATCGACGAGGAGAAGAGCATCGACGCCGACGGCTACGGCCGCCTGCTTGAGGCCGGACCCGGAACCGTGCTCGGCGGCTTGTGGAAATCCATCGGATCAAGCCTCGCCGTCATACCGGCCGGCAACGAAGAGCAGGTCGCGGCAGCGGTACGTTGAAAGGAAAACAGCAATGAACCAGAAGCTATTGGACGGAAAGAACTGCATAGTCACCGGCGGCTCCAAGGGAATCGGCCTCGCGATTGTCGAAACCTTCATCCGCGAAGGCGCGTCGGTCGAGTATTATTCCAGGTCGAAAGCCTCGAACCACGAGGAACTCGCCGCCGCGGCAACCGCTAGTGG
>CAZKJA010000299.1:0-3589 GCA_964552925.1 uncultured Treponemataceae bacterium | reverse complement strand
CTCCTATGGACCTCCTGCGACGTATCGGACGCCGCGGCCCTCGAAGCCGCCATCGAGGCCTCGGTCGCTCGAGGCCCGGTCGACGTCCTCGTGAACAACGCGGGCGTCACCCGCGACGGCTTGGTATTCAGGATGTCGCTCGACGACTGGCGTTCGGTCATCGACACCAACCTGACGAGCGCCTTCATAGTATCCCGCACAGCGGCCCGGGCAATGATAAAGCGCCGGGCCGGCAGCATAATCAACGTATCGAGCGTCGTCGGCATCACGGGCAACGGCGGACAGACGAATTACTCGGCGAGCAAGGCGGGCCTCATCGGCTTCACCAAGAGTCTGGCCAAGGAAGTATCCAGCCGCGGCGTCAGGGTCAACGCGATCGCCCCTGGCTACATCGACACCGCGATGACCAAGGCGATTCCCGCTGAAGTCAAGGCAAAACTGATTGCCCAGATACCGCTCGGGCGCACGGGCAAGGCAGAAGACATAGCGTCGACAGTGCTGTTCCTCGCCTCCAACATGTCCGCGTATATCACTGGCGAAGTGATAAAGATAGACGGCGGCATGGCGATGTAACCTTAGCCCGATTCCGCTGTGGGATATCCGGGCCAGGCGCCGCAAGAGAGCGCGTGCAATTCCTCCGGGGTCGGGGTATACTGCTTGGTGCCGAAACCCGTTCCCTGGAGGCCATCGTGCACACATCTCCCCTCATCGTGAAGCCCGGCCATCCGAGACCTTTCGGCGCGACACCCGTGATCGATGGCGTCAACTTCGCCATTTTTTCCCGCCACGCTACGAGCATGCGCCTGTGCCTCTACGCCAAACCGGAAGACGGCGAACCGATCCTCGACCACCGGCTCGATCCCCTGCAGAACAAGACCGGCGACATCTGGCACATCCATGTGGACGATATTGGCCCCGGGACCCTGTACGCATGGCGTGCCGACGGTCCGTACATCCCCGAAATAGGTCTACGCTTCAACCCCAACAAGCTGCTCATCGATCCAAACGCCAAGGCGCTCTCCGGCGACTTCGATTGGAACCTGGCTTCTGCGATAGGCTATGATCCCGCAAGCAAGGGAAAGGACGCTTCGTTCTCGAAGCTGGACAACGCCGCCTCGATGCCCAAGTGCGTCGTTATAGACGACGACCTGTTCGACTGGCAAGGCGACAAGCCGCTCAACCTCCCTCTCAGGCATTGCGTGATCTATGAGGCCCATATCCGTGGATTGACCGCGCACGCGAGCGCGCATACCTCCCATCCAGGCACCTACAGAGGCGTCATCGGCGCCATCCCTTACCTCAAGGACCTCGGTATTACAAGCCTGGAACTCCTGCCCGTCCAGGAGTATGACCACAACGAGAACGCAAGGCGGGATCCGCGCACCGGCAAGCGGCTGTCCCAGTATTGGGGGTACAACACGCTCGCGTTCTTCGCTCCCAAGGGACGGTACGCGACCACCTGCACGGACGGGAGCCAGGTTACCGAATTCAAGATGATGGTCAGGGAACTACACAAGGCCGGCATAGAGTTGATAATGGACGTTGTGTTCAACCACACCGGCGAAGGCAACGAGTTCGGGCCGACGCTTTCCTTCCGGGGGCTCGACAACCACGTCTGGTACATGCTCGACGAGAACAAGCAACATTACAAGAATTACTCCGGCTGCGGCAACACGCTCAATTGCAACCACCCGGTAGTCAGGAGCTTCATCGTCGAGTGCCTCCATTACTGGGTGGTGGACATGCACGTCGATGGCTTCCGCTTTGACCTTGGATCGATCCTGGGCCGCGACCAAAAAGGCCATCTGCTCGAGAACCCACCTGTAATCGAGCAGATCGCCGAGGATCCCCTGCTCAGGCAGACAAAAATCATCGCCGAGGCCTGGGACGCCGGTGGCGCCTACCAGGTCGGCGGTTTCCCCGGCGGACGATGGGCAGAATGGAACGACAGGTACCGCGACGACGTGCGCAGGTTCTGGCGCGGCGACGAGCACATGGTCTCCGCCTTCGCCACAAGGCTGACCGGTTCGAGCGACCTCTACCTGCGGGACGGCCGCAAGCCGTTCCACTCGATCAACTACATCACGAGCCACGACGGTTTCACCATCAGGGACCTTGTCAGTTACAACGGCAAGCACAACGAACAGAACGGCGAGCACGGCCGGGATGGCCACGACTCGAATTTCAGTTACAACCACGGCCACGAAGGCCCGTCCAAGGATCCCGCGATCGAAAGGTTGAGGGAACGCCAGCAGAAGAATTTCCTAGCCACCCTCCTATTGTCCACCGGTACGCCCATGCTGCTCGGCGGCGACGAATTCGGGCGCACCCAGCGGGGAAACAACAACGCGTACTGCCAGGACAACGATATAAGCTGGTTCGACTGGAGCCTTCCTATCAAGAACTCGGGGCTCAGGCGCTTCGCCAGGGAACTCATCCACTTCAGGCTGGCCCATCCCGCCTTCAGGCGCCCCGAATTCTTCACCGGCACCGATGGCAACTACAATTCCCTGCCGGATATCGGGTGGTTCGCGCCGAGCGGACTGCCACTTGACTGGACAAACCCGCCTCAGGCGTTCGCCACCCAGCTCGACGGTTCCAAAGCCGATATCATCGCCGACAGGGACGACAACGACTTCTTCTTCATGGTCAACCCGACGAACCAGGTCATTGACTTCAAGGTAAGCCATCCGCAACTCGGCTGGTCCTGGCACCGCGCGGTCGACACCAACTTCGATTATCCCGACGATATCGCGCCGCAAGGCACTGAGAAACCGGTCGACCACCACCAACCGTACAGGCTAGGTCCGAAAAGCCTGGCTCTCCTCCTGGCCCGGAACGAGAAAACTTGATCGCGGGAACGGGATTTGTTATTTTCTATATATGCCGCATATCAAACCGACTAGACCAGAGCTTGCGTATATGCTCGGAAAACGCGCGCTCGCCGGGCACGACCCCGTCACCGCCTTACGCCTCCTGCGTTTGGCCGTTGACATATGCCCTGCCGAGAGGCATGCGGAACTCTCCCGCAGGCTCTACTGGCTGTCGATAGCATTGCGTCAACTGGGCAAGGACGGACTCGCAATCAAGGCCCTTTCGAGCGCCCAACGCCTGGCTCCCCGGGGGCGCGCTCGCGACCTGTATGGCAACTTCGCCAACAGATACGGCATGCCAAAATCCGACTGCGCCGAGCACGATGACTACCGGGCTTTCTGCTCCATCCATATACGGCGATACCTTGATTCAGTGCGGGACAGGCGGTTCTCAAGCCAGGAAGAGATAGACGTCGTTCTCAGGATCATCGCCGATTCATGGCTCAGGCTCAACACGAAGAAAACTATCAAGCGGGTAGCCTGCGAAGAAAAGCTCGATGTGTTCAAGGAAACCGAGATAGTATTCCCTGCCCTTCGCTCAATGCCAAAAGTTGCAAACAGCAGGACAATCATTGTAAATTTCAGGAAAGGCCGCGCCATCGACCCTTCGGGCAGGTGTTCATGCGGCTCGGGCCTGCCCTACAGGATGTGTTGCGGCAGGATTCGACTGCCGTATGAACTGGAACGTGGGTAGAAAAGACACGACTCGACCACTC
>CAZKJA010000298.1:0-5159 GCA_964552925.1 uncultured Treponemataceae bacterium | reverse complement strand
GGATCAGGGAGCCGCGCGGCGTACCTGAAGTACCCTGTCCTCCGGCGCGAGTTCGATCCGCGCCTTGCGGCGTACGCTGTCCTCGTAGAAATAATCCTGCACCGAGAACGGCCGCGACCCCTCGGCAACCCCGACCCTGCGCCAATGTCCCGACGGACCGAGAGCCCTCGCCTTCGCCGTATCGCGGAAATACGCCATGAGCGTATCCTTTACCCTCTCCTTGGCCTCCTCGCCGAAAATCGGGAACAGGAGTTCTATTCGCTTTTCCAGGTTGCGGGGCATCCAGTCGGCGCTCGACAGGTACAGTTCCTCGGCGCCGCCGTTGCGGAAGTAGCAGATGCGCGCGTGCTCCAGGTACCGGCCCACGACCGAGACCACGGTGATGTTTTCGGACAAGCCCTTGAGCCCGGGCACGAGCTGGCATACCCCGCGGATATTGAGGAGAACTTTGACACCGGCTCCGGAAGCCCGGTACAAGGCGTCGATTATCTCCTTGTCGGAGAGCGAGTTCATCTTGGCGGCTATCAAGCCCGGCGTTTCCGGATTCGAGCGGACGGTCTCCCGCTCTATCATCGACAGGATACGCCGCTTCAGGTCGAAAGGCGCCATCGATAGATGGCGCAGTTCCGTCAAGGCCGATAGTCCGGTGATCATGTTGAAGAACGAACCGACCTCTGAGCAGATGACCTGGTTGGCGCTGAACAACGAAAGGTCTCCGTATAGACGGGCCGTCCTGTCGTTGTAGTTGCCCGTCGAAAGGTGGACATAGCGCCTGGCCAGGCCGTCTTCCTCGCGGCGCACTACGAGTATCGCCTTCGCGTGCACCTTCAGGCGCGCGGCGCCGTACACCACGATCGCCCCGGACTGTTCCAGCCTGGTCGCCCACGAGATGTTGCGTTCCTCGTCGAAACGGGCTTTCAGTTCGACCACGACCGTGACCTGCTTGCCCTCCCTAGCGGCCAGTGTCAGCGCCTTGACCACCGGAGAGTCGCCAGAAGTCCTGTACAGCGTCATCTTTATGGCAATTACCGACGGGTCGGTGGCGGCGGCGGAGACCATCTCGACCACGGGCGAGAATGATTCGTACGGCAGGTGCAACACGATATCCCGTTTGCGTATCTCGTCCCAGATAGTGTTGCCTTCCAGGATTGTCAACGCCTGGTTCGGCTCACGCGGAAGGAATCTAAGCGCGTCGTACCCTTTGAGGTCGGCAAGTTCCATGAAGCTCTTCAAGTCGATAGGGCCGTCCATAGTATAGACATCGCTGTCCTCGAGCCCGAGGATAAGGGCAAGCCTCGACTCGAGAGCCTCGGAATCGGAGGATATCGACAGCCTGACCGGCCAGGAGTTCTGCCGGTTGACCAGGACCTCTTCCATCGCGGCTACGAAGTCGTCGTCGCGGTCCTCGTCGACGCCGACGTCAGCGTCCCTGGTCACCTTGAACAGCGTCCTCTCCTTGCACGAATAACCTGGGAACAAGCGGTGGCCGAAGGTCATCACCAGATCGTCGAGCAGGGCGAAGCGAACAATGTCGCCTATCGGCAGGCGTATGAAACGTCCCATGTTCGAAGGAACCGGCACGATAGTCAGGCGATCTTCGCTGTCCGTGCCGTCCTCCGCCCGGAGCAGGAAGGCGGCGTGGATGCGCAGGTTCCCCGTGGTAGGGAATACCCCGGAGCCTGTCGCGTTAGCGCCGGACCCGCCCGGGAAGCCCTTTGGGAGAGCCGACCGCGCTTCTTCCCCGGGATCCGTGATGGCGAGCGGGGTGAGCGCGGGCGCCACCTGCGCGGTGAAGTAATCCTCGAGCCAGCTTAAGGCTCCCGGATCGTAATCAAGCGGACGAAGGATCACGAGGCCATTGTCGGCAAGCTCCGGGAGCAGTTCATGCGAGAGGCACGCGTACTGCTTGCCGGTGATCTCCCGGACGCGTCGCGTTATCGTCTCGAGGAGGTCTTCGGGGGCCAGGCCGGAATAATCGGGCGCCGAATCGCCCGACCGGATCATTGCCTTGATCGCCGCTACACGGACCATGAAAAACTCGTCGAAGTTGCTAGAGACGATGGAGAGGAACCGCAGGCGCTCGAGCAGGGGGTTGGCCCTGTCGAGCCCTTCCTCGAGCACGCGCGCGTTGAACTCGAGCCATGACAGCTCGCGGTTGAAATAGTAGCGCTTGGGAGCCTTGGCGCTCATAGGAGCACAACCTTGAGGCCGAACACATCCTCGAACATGTCAGCCTTCTCGGAGAGCGACAGGCGCTCGAGCGACAGGTCTCCCTGGCAGTCGGTTTGCAGGATCAGGTGGTCCTCCTTCATCTCCAGGTCGATCAGCTTGAGCCGCTGCGTGTGCCCGCGGTCGAGCGCGTCGGCGACTCTGAGGATCGCCGACAACTTGAGCACGACGGCCCGGTCTTCCCTGGGCAGGCTCATGTAATTCGGGTGCGACGGCGAGGGGGCGGCCTTGCGGTGGTACCTGACCAGGTTGGCGACCAGGACCAGCTCGTCGCGCTGCAACCCGAAAATTTCGCTGTTGAGTACTATGTATTCGCCGTGGCGGTGATGGCCGCTCGTCCTTACGAAGGTCCCGATGTCGTGCAGGTACGAGGCGGCGACGAGGAGCAACCTCTCGCGGCCTCCCATGCCGTGGGATTCCTTGAGCCGATCGAACAGGAACAAGGCGTGCTCCAGCACGTGCGATGCGTGGTCCTCGTCGAAATGGTAACGCCGCCCCAGCCCGATTACCGACGCCACGATCTGCTTGTTCAGCTCGGCCTCGATCTCGCCTCCCGATCCGCCGGACATCGCGATGACGAGTCCGTCGCGAAGGCTTACCTTGGGTACGACGAGTTCCTCGGCCTTGGTCCGCTCGAGGAAGAGAGCCGTGATGACCAGGCCGGGAACCAAGGCCTCCGCCTCCGCGTACGGGATGTGGTATTCGCCTACGATGCCGTCGACGGAAAGGCCTTTTAGTTTTTCAACGAGGGAGAGGAAGGCTTCCCTCGAGATTATGCTGTAATCCGGTCGGACTTGAGTGCCCGCGACCTTCGCGGCGAAGCGGGCATCGTTGCCGATGACAATGAACGATCGCACTCCGCCGAGGGGCAGTTCCTCTTCAAGGCCGTCGCAGACGGTGCGGACGTTGTCAGCCAGGAACCGCACGAGGTAACCCGACGAGCCCATGGCGGCTCTCGACTGCTCGTCGACGCGGATGGTCCCAAGCCTGATCGAATGTGCCGCGACGATGCGACCCCTGCGCAGGAGCATGAGCTCGGTGGAACCGCCGCCCACTTCGATGATCATGGAATTGGTCCTGGCGAAATACTTGGCGTCATCGCCGAGGGCACGCTGCACCGCGAGGTACATGTAATGGTTTTCCTCGATCGCCTCGATGATATCCACGTGGAAACCTGTGCGCATTGCAACGCGGTCGACGAAGGCATCGCGGTTTTCCGCCTCGCGGAGGGCGCTCGTCGCAATAACGCGCGCGTCGCCGGGCTCGACGCCGTAGCTGCGGAGAAGTTCGCGGAATCCGCGCAACACCGCGATGCATTCCCTTGTGGATTCCCTGCTCACGTTGCCGGCGGTGAAAACGTCGCGTCCGAGCGCGACAGGCTTCCCGGCGCGCTCCAGGATTTCGTAGCCGTCCTTGGAAACGTTGACAACGAAGGCACGGATTCCTGTCGATCCGATTTCTATTACAGCCTCGGTCTTTCCGCCCACAACGCCCCCCACGACAATAGGTAGTATAAGGTCGATCATACGAGTATGCGCGATGGAGGGCTAGCACGCAAGAAGCCTCCACGAGCGCGCATAGCGTGACAAGGGCGGTACCCTTCGTTATATAATAGGGCATGATTTTCCGTTTCACCGACATCGGACGAGGCTCCCGAATCCAAAGGACGAGAAGCTCAACGCAGCGGATTGGCGCCTTGCTCGCCTGCGCGTGCTTCATTGCGGCAATCTCGTCGTGTTCAGCACGCGAGGGCTGGGCAGTCATACTGTGGCCGCCAGAGGGCTCCGCCCTCCAGCACGGCGCGCTCGTACCCGTGTATTTCCTTTCCAACATCACGAAGACCTATGCGGTCGGCGTGCCGGGATCCCGAGCCAAGGAGGAACTGGAACTCTGGCGCGTAGAACTGTACGCGACCAAGGGCAAGGCGAAGGCCGTCGCATCGGAGTATGCCGGTATAGCCTCCCTGTTCGGCGTAGCGACCAGGGACGGACTGTTGTTGCGCGAGAAATCCGACAACAAGTCAGAGCAGGTATACCGTTTGAAGATCGGCCAGGAAGTAAAGCTGCTCGGCCAGGTGAAAGGCGAAGCGGTCGAAACCGGTGGCGTCCAGCTCGAGGGCACGTGGTACCGGGCCCTGGCCGGGGATGGCACGACAGGCTTCATCTTCTCGAACCAGCTCACCTTCTGGGACGCGAAGGATGGCCCCAAACCGCTCATAGCGATAGACAGACCGGAAACCGACGAAACCCTGTCCAAGCTGTTCAGCATTGTCTGGCGCCCTGACTACTTCGATTCGATGGTTGCCTCGGGCCTGCTCGACCTCGCCGCGTACCAGCCGAAGTACGGGGTGTTCTCGTATTCGGTGAGGAAGCAGATACGGGTGGAGCGGCCGGAGTTCTCCAAGGTCTATAATTATACGTCGATTGCCAGGAAGGACGACGGCTCGTACGAGCTCCAGCCCTCCGGCGCGGCTTTCGCGTTCACAGCCTCGGAAGGACTGTTGTTTACCCCCCCGGCCGCCGATGTCCCCCCCACGGCGCTGGAAAAAGCCAAGGAGGAACGGGGCGAGGACGCGGTGGTCTCGTACCTCTTCATCAACCACAAGAGCGACATCCAGGGCGTCATCGCCGGCGAAGAAAGGAAGCGCATGGCCCGGCTGTCCGCCTTCGTCGCCAAGGGCGAGCGCTACGAGAGCGACAGCTACGGCGTGCTTATAGCGACGAGGTCCGCCCGCTTCACCTGGGTGGAGTACGGATCGCTCTCGCCTTCGATAATTCCCGAAGGCGCGGGAGGGACAGGCTCGATAGTCATGGACATGTTCCTGTCGCCGGACCTCATCGGTACGTGGGACGGGGCGTTCACGCTCTACTTCGAGGGCGGGACGAAACCTGCCGTACGTTTCGTGTACAGGCACGATGGAAAAACGCTGT
>CAZKJA010000297.1:4947-5160 GCA_964552925.1 uncultured Treponemataceae bacterium | reverse complement strand
ATTGGGTCTGGCCCTGGCGAAGAAGAACGTGGAGGGTTCGGGCGGCGGAATTGCATACTCCGATAGGCCCGGCGGTGGTACTGTGATGACAGTCACCATCCCGCTGTCGCAGGATGCACAGAACCCGTCATCGGGCTCCGCGTAGAGTCACCTGCTGTAATTCAAATTTAGTTCCTCGAACCTTGTGGCTGGCCGCAAAGGGTACTACCCCAA
>CAZKJA010000297.1:0-4937 GCA_964552925.1 uncultured Treponemataceae bacterium | reverse complement strand
AACTCTTGGCACGACTACCGCTGATGGTGGTTTTTATTTCCGGCAACAAGGTTCGAGGAACTAGCCAATTCAAAGGCGGAGAGACTCGGCTGCAACGCTATCGAGCGTGCATGCTTCGACCCTCCGCCGCAACTGTCGCGAAACGGGCTGTGCCAAGAAAACAGAGGCTCTTTCAAAATGCAGACGCATTTTGAAAGAGCTTCCAAAATTTGCGCAGATTTCGTAGCGTTTCTTGCTATTTGCAAGAAACGCGAGAAACTGCATAGCCAATTTCAAAAGTAACGGACTTTTGAAATTGGCTCATCAGGCGATTTTTTCAAAAACGCCCTTTATGATAGCGATCGCCTCGTGGAGTTCCTTCTCGCTTATGACCAACGGAGGCGCGAAGCGGATTATGTTTCCGTGGGTTTGCTTCGCGAGGAGTCCGGCATCGCGCAGGGCGAGGCAGACGTTCCAAGCCTCGAAACCCTTCTCGAAGACGACTGCGTTCAGCAAACCCTTGCCTCGAACCGTTACCATCTTGGGACACTTGATCTTTGCAACTTCGGCTCGGAAAATCTTGCCGAGTTTTTCCGCGTTGACGTCGAGTTTCTCGTCGATGAGCACGTCCAAGGCGGCGACGGCTACGGCGCTCGAGAGCGGGTTGCCCCCGAAGGTCGAGCCATGCGTGCCGGCAGTGAATACCTTCATTATGTCGTGGTCGGCGACGATGGCCGATACCGGCATCACTCCGCCGCCGAGGGCCTTGCCGAGGCACATGATATCGGGCCTTGCGCCTTCGTGTTGCCAGGCGAAACGCTTGCCAGTCCTGCAGAACCCCGTCTGTACTTCGTCGGCTATGAACAAGGCCTTGTTCTTGTCGCACAATTCGCGGATCTTCTTCAGGTAGCCTTCAGGCGGGACTACGACGCCGGCTTCGCCCTGGATAGGCTCGACAAGTACGGCGACGGTATTGGGAGTGATAGCCTTGGCGATGGCATCGGCGTCACCGTAGGGGACCTGTATGAAACCGGGTACATACGGGCCGTAATTCACGGTCGAGTCGGGATCCGTCGACATGGAGATTGCGACGAGCGTCCGGCCATGGAAGTTGTCCGCGGCGCAGATGATTTCCTGTTTGCCGTTCCTGACGCCCTTGACTTCGACGCCCCAGCGGCGGGCAGCCTTGACGGCGGTCTCGACCGCCTCCACTCCCGTGTTCATCGGCAAGGCCATCTCGTACCCGGTGAACTCGCATAATTTCTTGAGGAACAGGCCCATACGGTCGTTGTGGAAGGCACGGCTGGTCAGGGTACATACATTGGCTTGATCGATAAGCGCCTTGATGATTTTAGGATGACGGTGACCCTGGTTGACGGCGGAATAGGCGGAAAGAAAATCGAAATATTCCTTGCCGTCCGGGTCCTTGACCTTGGTTCCGAGCGCCCACGAGATGACAACGGGGAGCGGATGGTAATTATGCGCTCCGTATTTCTCGTCAAGCTCGATGTAGTCTGTACTCTTCATGTGATACCTCCTGCGATGCATGCCGCCTGTAAGGGCGATGACATTATACTTTCTTGTGTCTCGAGTGGCTAGTAAGCGTTGCGGCTCGCGGGTTTCCCTCAGCCGAGCCGTGTGAAGCGAAGGCTTGCCTTAAGACGCTTGCGCTCGATTGCCAACGAGATTAGCTCCTCGAGCAGGGCCGGATACGGCAAGCCGCCGGCTTCGCACATCTTCGAGAACATCGATATTGAGGTGAAGCCCGGAATTGTATTCGCCTCGTTGAGCAGGATGTTGCCCGTTTTCCTTTCGATGAAGAAATCAACCCGCGCCATTCCCGAGAGCCCCGCTGCCTTGTATGCCGCGACCGCGGTCTCCATTACCCTGGCGGAGACTTGGGCGTCGATTTCGGCTGGAATCACAAGCGTTGCGCCGTCCGGGTCGAGATATTTCGCGTCGTAATCGTAGAACTCATGGGTCGAGAGGATTTCGCCGGGCGGAAAGGCCCTCGGAGAATCGGATCCCAGCACCGAGCATTCCAGTTCGCGGCCATCGATGAACGGCTCGATCTGGACCTTTGTATCGTATTTGAGCGCCTCTAGAACAGCCGATTCCAGGTTGGACCGCGAGGCGATCTTGGTGGTGCCGACGCTCGAACCGCATCGTGACGGCTTGACGAAAACGGGCCAGCCGAATTTCTTGTCTATCTCTCCCGCCAGTGTATCGAGGTTGCCAAGGTCGTTTCGGCGGACCGTAATGGCCGGTACTATAGGGAGTCCTGCCGCTCCCCAGAGCGTTTTTGTGAACTCCTTGTCCATCGCTATAGCGCTCCCGAGGACGTCGGCGCCTACGTACGCGAGTCCCGCGCATTCCAGCAGGCCCTGGATTGTGCCGTCCTCGCCGAACGTGCCGTGGAGCGCGGGGAACACCGCGTCAATGGTCAAATCCGCGGAGCCGCGCGCCCCATAGACCCGCAAGCCCGTGCCGGGGACTATGAGCACGGTCGGACCGTCGCTTCGCAATTCAAGGGGGGCATCGCCTTCGAGGCAGGTTTCCAGGACATTGTCCGGCTGGAGGTGCCAGGCGCCTGCCTTGGTGATGCCGATGAGGAAAAGCTTGTGGGCCTTGCCCATGTTGCGAACTATGCTCGCGGCCGAGCGGAGCGATACTTCGTGCTCGCCTGATTTCCCGCCATACAGGATTGCCAACTTCATTGTGCTTCCTTGCCCGATACGGAATGCGACGATCCGTATCCGGCCTCGTTCAAGGCGCGTTCGGCTTCGGCGATCTCGTTCCATGGAATGGGCCCATGGGCGTAGATTATAGTGTTTTCGTGACCTTTCCCCAGCAGCAGCACTGCGTCCCCCGGTCCGGAGAGAGCGAAAGCCTTGCGTATTGCCGCGGCCCGATCCGGGATCAAGAACAGGCTGGAATCCCTCTGCATGCCTTCGCAACCCTTGGCGATATCTTCCAGCAAAGCGAGAGGATCCTCTCCTCTCGGGTCCTCGTCGGCCAGGATTACCACATCGCAATAACGCGATGCGATGCGGCCTTGGGCAGGGCGCTTCTGGACGTCGCGCTCACCGCCGGAACTGAATACGCTTATTAGCTTGCCCTTGATGCGTTGCCGCATCGACGGCAGTATTGCCTCGAAGCTTGAAGGGGTGTGAGCGTAGTCGACGAGCACCTCGAACGGCTGGCCCCGGTCGATACGGGTCATCCGGCCCCTGACAGGTTCCAGTTTGGGCAGGAGAGGCAGTAGCGCCTCGATGCCTAGACCGGTGAGAGTAGAGACTACGAGCACCGCGGCGAGGGTGTTCTCGATATTGAAGGCGCCGGGCAGTTCAATCCTTGCGGGGTAGCATTTGCCGTTAAAATTGATTGTAAAGGATGACCCGCGGTCGTCGACGATGGCATCCGTGGCGTATAGGTCGGCCCTCTGGGTAGCCGAATACGTGTACACGGGTTTTTTCGTCGCCTGCCCGAATAAAGAGGCGCTCGGATCGTCGGCGCACACGACTCCGAACGAAGGTACGTCCGCATGGACGCCTCCGATGTTTTTTGCGTGGACATCCGCGTCGAGGGCGCGGAACAGCCTGGCCTTGTCGTCGCGGTAGCATTCCCAGGTGCCATGGAACTCGAGGTGCTCGTGCCTGACGTTTGTCATGACGCCCACGTCGAAGGCGACGTCGCCAAGCCTGTTTGTCCGCGCAGACAGACCGTGGGAGGACGATTCAATTACTGCGTATTCGAAGCCGCTTTCTACCATGCGCGCAAGCTTGCGGTGTACAGTGGTCGCCTCTGGAGTCGTCTGGTGTTCGGGGTTGGCTTCGACCCGGTCCGAGTCGCGGAATTCGACGGTGGAAACGAACCCGGCTTTCTTCCCGGCGAGGTCGAGCAGGCGGTAGATGAGCCATACCGTGGTGCTTTTCCCTTCGGTTCCGGTCACGCCTATCACAGCGATCCTGCTCGAAGGCGCCCCGTTGAACCGCGACGCTATCGGCGACATCGAAGCCCTTGAATCCTTTACGCGGATATACGTGACGCCGGGCTGCGTATCGTCGACGGGTTTTTCGTGGACCACCGCGATGGCCCCGGCTGCGATTGCCGAGTCGATATGGTCATGGCCGTCCGCATGCAGGCCAGGCAGGGCAAAAAACAGGTATCCAGGCTGGACTTCGCGCGAATCATACGCCAAGCCTCGTATATACACATCGGTGGAACCGGAAATTTCCATCGAATCGGACGGGAATACCAGATCAAGGAGTCTCATGGTCATGGACTGATCCTATCGGGCACGATCATCTTGCGCAATATCCCTCGCCCGCATCCGCTTGAAGCAAGGGATAAGCGCCGGTACAATACTGGAACTGGGAGATTGCCATGTATACCATCCGAGTCGAGGCGGGCTTCGCGGCCGCCCATTACCTTACCGAGTACCATGGGAAATGCGAGAGGCTCCATGGTCACAACTACGTCGTACGCGCATACGCGCGCGGGGAAACACTGGACAAGGCAGGCATGCTGCTCGATTTCGGGGAGCTCAAAGACCGCCTTCGCGAGGTGTGCGAACGCCTTGACCACGGCAGCCTTAACGACCTGCCGGCATTCAAGAACTCGCCGAGCGCCGAGCGTATCGCCCGGTACATTTTCGAGGAAGTTATGTTGCTCGATCCTTCGATGCCGCTTCACGCTGTAGAGGTATTCGAGACACCGACGAGCATGGCGCGGTACGAACCTTGAACGATGCCTCTTGAGCTTCCCGGACCGCCAGGGTACTGCAACAGGCAGCTGATACCCTACCTTGGCAACAAGCGCGCCCTGCTACCGCGCCTCATGCCAATTCTGGAACGGCTCAACAACGGCGGGCTTCCCAAGCGCTTCCTCGATCCGTTTTCCGGTTCCGGTTCCGTCTCGCGCCTGGCTCGTGCGATGGGCATGCGGGTGGAGGCCAA
>CAZKJA010000296.1:0-5162 GCA_964552925.1 uncultured Treponemataceae bacterium | reverse complement strand
TGGAGCCTGGCCAGCGACAGCGTGAGCAGGTAGAACGCGGCGAGCTGGCTCGTGAAGGCCTTTGTCGAGGCTACCGCTATCTCCGGGCCGGAGTGCACGTAGACGCCGCCGTCGCTCTCGCGGGCTATAGTCGATCCGACGACGTTGCATATGCCGAGCACCGAACCGCCGCGCCGCTGGATCTCGCGCATAGCGTACAGCGTGTCGGCGGTCTCGCCGGATTGGGATACCGCGAGGTACAGCGAATTGGCCTCGACTACGGGGTTTCGATACCGCAGCTCGCTGGCCAGCTCCGCCTGGGCGGGCAGCCTGGCGACCGATTCCATAAGCTGGCAGCCGACGAGGCCCGCGTGCCAGCTCGTGCCGGCCGCTATTACGCGGATGCGCTCGATCGCGTGGAGCTCCTTCTTGGACAGATTGAGGCCGCCGAGCTTGGCCGATCCGTACTCGAATTCCATTCGCCCCGTGAGCGCCCTCTCGATGGACTCGGGTTGTTCGAATATCTCCTTCTCCATGTAGCAGGAGAAGCCTTCCTTCTCTATCGCTTCGAGTTTCCATGTGATGATGTCGATCTTCGGGTCGACCGTCTGGTCGTCCCGGTCGCTTATCTTGAACTCGGTCGGGCTCATCGACACCACTTCGCCGTCGTTCAGATAGACGACGTTCGTAGTGTGCGCGAGAAGGGCCGTCACGTCGCTGGCTAGAAGCATCTCCCCGTCGGCGACCCCGACGACGAGGGGGCTGCCATTCCGGGCGCCTACTATCCTGCCCGGTTCGTCCGCGTGTATAGCCGCTATGCCGTAGGTGCCCTTGAGGTGGCGCAGGGTGGCCTTAACGGCGGCCTCGAGGTCGCCGTCGTAATGGTAGGCTATGAGGTGGGCTATCACTTCGCTGTCGGTCTCGCTGACGAAGACGGCGCCATCCTTCTCGAGCATTTCCTTGAGAGCCGTGTAGTTTTCTATTATACCGTTGTGGACTATCGCGACCTTGCCGCTTGGGTCGAGGTGGGGGTGGGCGTTGATATCGGTGACGCTGCCGTGGGTGGCCCACCGTGTATGGCCTATCCCGTAGTTGCCAGGCAGGTCCTTGGGAACCGCCTGCCTGAGCTCGGCGACCTTGCCCTTCTTCTTGATTACGACGAGTGGGAATCCGCCGTTTTTGGCGTCCCCATTCTTGATGGCTTCCGATCTCCCCACGGCTATGCCGGCAGAGTCGTAACCGCGGTACTCGAGGCGCTTGAGGCCTTCCACCAGGATCCTGGAGGCTTGCCTTGGCCCCGTGTAGCCTACTATTCCGCACACGGGCTGTTCCTTTCCGGCCGAATCCCTGCCGCGTCCGCTCCGGAGGCGGGCAAGCCCGCGGGAACGGCCGCCGGTAGACGGCTCCGGCGCGGGTTCCCTCGAGGGGAACGCGCGCTACACAAGAAGCTACCGCGTCCGGACCGATCCGTCAAGTTGAGTGGCATTGCGCGGAAACCGTTATACCCGCTACTCTTTCAACGATGGAAAACGGCATTGATTATTTTTTCCCAGGCGCCATCTCGCGTTTCATCCCCGAAACGGGCAGCACTATGGACGATGCCAGGAGACTCTCCGCCGGCCAACCCTACGGTCTCGTCCGCGCGGGTATTCAGAGCGCCGGCAGGGGCAGGCTCCCTGGCAGGCACTGGCACGCGGAGGCCGGCCAAAGCCTCCTGGCAACGTTCTGGTTCCCGGCCGGGGAATTCGCCGGTGCGCCCCTGCCCCATATTGCCGGGCTGGCGCTCATAGCCGCGCTCGAGTCCTGGGCCCGGCGCTCGGGTACAAGTTTCGTCCACCGCGTCGAGCTCAAATGGCCCAACGACGTTCTGTGCGGCGAAAAGAAACTGGCAGGGATCCTCTGCGAAGCCTCGGGCGGCTCCATATTTTCCGGGATGGGCGTCAATTGCGCGCAGGACGGGTTTCCGCCCGGCTTCATGACCGAGCCGACCTCGGTGTTCCTCGAGACAGGACTCGCCCCAGAACCAGCAAGCCTGCTCCCGGACATAGCCCGCGCTTTCCTGGATTTGAAGGAAGCCGGCCCATCGTGGAAGACCGGGTACGAATCGAGGCTTGCGTGGAAAAACCGTCGCGTGTCTTTCCGGCCAGGTCTCGAGCAATCCCCGATACAAGGCATACTGGTCGGCGTGGACGAATCCGGCGCGCTCGTCCTCAACACTTCCGGAGGCATCCGCTGTTTCGCCTCCGGCGAGCTCTCCCCACATATCGGCCCGAGCCCGGATTGACGATCAAGGCAGGACATAGTAAGGTTTTCCCGTATGCCCACCAATAGCGCCCCGCCCGATCGGGATAGCGATCGGAAAAATCCTACCCAAGCGGAATCCGGTTTCCTGCAGAGAATCCTCGGCATCTTCAGCATGGGGGATCCTGACGCGGAAAAAAAGCGGATGCTCAAGGCCTTGGGCAAGCAGATATCCAGGTCCCGCTACCACTTCTACAAGCCCAAGACCTCCGAGGCGCTCCCCGGACTCGCGCGTTTATTCTACGAGACCTACAAGGTCGTAGCCCCAGCCCAGGTCATGCTGACGAATTCCGCGCAGAGCGGCGCCCTTAAGGCTTTCGTCATCGAAAGCTTCCTCTCCGCCGAACAACGCCAGCAGGCCGAGTGCCTGACGGACGCGTACATCCAGGAAAAATCCAGGTCGATGTCGGGCAAGGACCTGCATGAGCATGTGAAGCAGATAATGCTATCATTTTTTTCCGCGTTCGACGCCGATAAATCGAACCAGATCGACAGCGCGTACTCGACGCTCCTGTCCTTCATAAATTTCATAAATTTCGATTTCTTCTTCCTGCTCAAGAAGTTCGATTCCAGCGTGTCCGAGAGAAACTTCTCCTACAATCCCAAGTTCGAATCGCTGTCCGCCGATTATATCGCCGACGACGTCGCGGACTTCCTCGAGGTATTCATGGCCTTGAACCTTGAGGCGGACTGGAAGCGCATATTCTCGGCGCTCAAGGAATACCGAAACATGGATGTCATCCAGATCGACTCCTGGCTCAAGCTCGCTCCCGCCCTCAAGGATGTCAGGGAATCCGGAATACTCGAAGAAATCATCCGGCATATCAAAAAGGACCCGTCATTCGTCATCACGCCGCGCTCGGCCGGCGAACGGATCGTTGAAAACTACATCGACAAGATAAAAAACCAGACGGTGATGACCCTGCAAAAGATTTCCCAGGAACGTCGAAACTCAAAGATAGACGATCTGGCAAAACTTGTATTCGGTTCCTCGATCGTGCTCCGGACCAAGAACTATACCGAAAAGGCGAATGCTGTATTCGCCAAGAAGATGCTTGGAGGCTTCACGCAGACGCAAGCGCTTAATTACCTCAAAGGCTACCTTATCGACTACTTCAAGAAGGACATCCGCGAACTTATCGACATCCTCCTGATACGCGGCCAATGGTCGACCAATGTGCAGTCCCAACAGATATCGGACGGTTACCACGCCCTGCTCGAAGTTTCCGAGCAGATACTACTGTTCGACGATTCCTTGGCCGACGATGGAGAACTTGGTACGAAGTTGCGCTCGACGCTTGCCAAAGCGGACCGCGACAAGGAAAACATCAAATATGTGCGCCAGTTGCTCAAGGAAGTGAACGAAAAAGCCCTGGGCCTTGTCAACAAGGCCGCGATCAATCTCATCGGCGTAGGCAGACACATAAAGGCCTTGATCGACGACATATCAAAGCCGCGGCATGAACTCATACTGAACTGGAAGGAAGTCGAAGGCGCAGCCACGATCCCCCTGAAGGAAGCGATGACCGAGTCGTACAAGAAAATCTACTACATGGTCCAACTGTTGCAGTTCTACGTCAAGGAAGATAAAGAATGAATCGTTTGATGCGGGACAAAAGGCGTTCGGGGACGCGGCACCGCACTATCGTCGCCTCGCCGTCATGGTCTTCGGATATGACCTTGGCCTCGCGGTACAAAAGCGGCACGATCGCGTAATCCTCCGACGAAACCCTCAGCGTCAATTCCTCTTCGTCCTCGGTGAGCGCGGCCTCTATCGCGGCGACGAGAGCCGGAAGCCCCTCGCCTGTACGGGCCGAGACGAATATGGCGCCCGGGTGCCGTATCGCCACGAACTCCAGCGGCGTTCGATCGGACAACCTGTCGATCTTGTTGAATACGATGATGGACCGGGAGGTGTCGGCGCCGATCTCGGCGAGCACAGTCCGGGTGGTCTCGTACTGTATTTCCGCCTCGGCATCGGCGGCATCGACAACGTGTACGAGAAGGTCGGCGTCCGCCGCCTCCTCGAGCGTCGCCTTGAATGCCTCGATGAGTCCGTGCGGCAGGTTGCGCACAAAGCCTACAGTGTCGGTGACCAGAACCGAACCGCTCTTCGTGTCGAGCCGCCGCGTCGTCGGGTCGAGGGTGGCGAACAGCTTGTCCTCCGCCGCCACATCCGCGCTGGTCGCGATCGCGTTCAGGATCGACGACTTGCCCGCGTTCGTGTAGCCGACAATCGCGGCCCGTTTCAAGGCGAGCCGCTCGCGCCGCTTGCGCTGTGTGGCGCGGGATCGTCTGACGAGGAGGAGTTCATCCTCGATATCGGTAATCTTCTTGGATATCTGCCGTCTGTCGAGCTCTATCTTCTGTTCGCCCGAACCCTTGGTGCCGTACCTGCCTCCCTTCTGGCGGTGCAGCCCGCCGTAGGAATGCGCGAGCCTCGGCAGCGAGTACCTGAGCCTGGCGAGGTCGACCTGCAGCGTTGCCTCGCGGGTCCGCGCCCTGCTGGCGAAAATGTCAATTATGAGCTCGGCCCGGTCATAGACGAGCAGGCCGGATTGTTCCTCCCAATTGCGCTGCTGCACCGGGCTGAGGGTCCTGTCGAATATTATCGACGTGGCGCCTTCGGCCTTGGCGGCGGCTATCAGCTCCTCGACCTTGCCGGAACCGAGCAGGGTCGCCGGGCTCTTTGCGCGCAACACGACCAAAGCGGTGCCGGCGACTTCTATGCCGAGCGTCGTGGCAAGTCCGCCGAGTTCGGACAGGAGGCTGCCGGCCTCTTCGGCCTTGATTTCTTCGTCGCGCACGCCCACGAGGTAGGCCCGTTCCGGACGGGCGGCCGTTTCTTGCGGTGCATTCACAGCTGGATAGTACCTCCTTTG
>CAZKJA010000295.1:0-5175 GCA_964552925.1 uncultured Treponemataceae bacterium | reverse complement strand
TGCCAAGCTCGACGTGGCAAGGACCGTGTGCAGGCGGGCCGAGCGGCGGATAGTAAGCGTGGCCCGGGACTCCGATGTCTCTTATCCGTTGAGGCGCTACGTGAACAGGCTCTCCGATTTGCTGTTCATGCTTGCCCGGGCCGAGGAAGCCCTCGACGGAGGCGTCCGGTACGTGAAGCCGTGAGAGCTCCTTGATCCGTCCGGGCCGTCAGTCGATAAGGTCGTCGTCGCCCTCGAGTATAAGGTCGCCCGATTCCCAGCGGCGCTTGAAGTACTCCATGAACGCGCGCGTTGCCTTTTCGGCCTCGTCGCGGCGGACGGTACCCATTATGTCGTATTCCTCGAGGACAATTGTCTTCTTGCCTTGCGATACGCTCTCGAGCACCTTGTCCCGGAATCCCTGGCTCTTGCCCTTGAGGAGCAGCGCTATTTCCCGTTCGGTCAAGTCCCGCAGGCCCTTCTGCATGTCCTTCCCGGGTACGCGCAAGACGTCGTCTATTGTGAAGAGCCGTTCGCGTATATCCTCCGACAAGGCGGGATCGTCGGCTTCGATTCCGGAGAGGATCGAGTCCTCGAGTCCGCCGTCGATGTGCTTGAGTATGCCCGCGAGCACTGACGCCCCGTCGATCCGTTCGCCGGCATCCGTACGGCCGATCGATGCCGCGCGATCCCTGAGCACCGCCTCGACGCGTTCTATGACCTCCGGCGAGGACTTGTCCAGCTTGGCGACGCGCTTGATGACGTCGGTACGCGTCGCCATGGGCAACTGCGATATTATGCCGCTGGCGAGCTTGGGATTGAGGTAGGGGAGTATCATCGCTACCATCTGGGGCGATTCGTTCTTGAGCAATATGATGAGTTGCGCGGCGTCGAAATCGGCCAGGAAGTCGAAAGGCTTGCGCGAATCTGGGACTGCCTTGCGGTAGACTTCCTTTGCCTTGTCGAAACCGAACGCTGCCTCGAGCATGCCCTGCGCTATCTCCGGACCGCCTTCCAGCGTGGCTCCCTGCGTGCGGGCGAGCCATCCGAATTCGGTGAGTATTTCGTTCGCTTCCGATGTATCGATACGGTCGATGCCCGCTATCGCCTTGGAGACTTGTTCTATCTCCGCTGGTTTTAGATGCCTGATTACCGCCGCGGCCTCGTCGCGGCCCAATAAAAGGAGGAATTTCGCGGCTTTCTCTATGCCCGGTACACCGGTCTTAATCAGCGTTTCGGAGGCGATCGTCGCCTTCGCAAGCTCTTTCGGGGCTTTCCTGTCGATCGGACGGCTCGCCGGCCTGTTCACAGGTTTGTTCGCCGGTTTGTTCGCTTGCTCCGCCTTGTCATCCGGTTTGCTTTTTTGCGGCACGCCGTACGCCTGGCCCAGTTTACGCTTGATGTCCATGGCGGATCATACTATACGGCGTTTGGCGGGAGGTCAATCGAGATCATGGTTGACCGGAAACCATACGCGTACGGCATTGGCGATCGTCCGATTGCCCTGTATATTTGTTCCATGTATCGGGCTTCTCTAGGGCAACAAAGCCGGAGGTTATAACGTGCGCCTGTATTCAAGACATCAAGTGATTCTGGTCGCGGTGGCGACGGCAGCCATCGTCCTGGCCATCGCCTTGGGAACCAGCCTCGTCGCCTCGAGCCTTGGCAGGAGCCCGAGCCGGACGGCGGACGCCTTGCCGACCGCGGCTTCGGAAGTATCCGCCCAGGTCGTTGCGACGAACGTGCTGTCCGAGTCGGTCGGCGGTTTCAGCCAGGACGAACGCGAGAACATCGACGTCTATGAACGCCTGAATGTCGGGGTCGTGAACATAACGACCGAAACCGTCGCCATCAACTGGTTCCTCGAACCCGTCCCGCAGCAGGGGGGGTCCGGTTCCGGTTCAATAATAGACCGGCGGGGGTACGTGCTGACAAACAACCACGTGATCAAGGACGCGTACAAGGTATTCGTCAATCTTTCGGACGGCACGCGCTTCGAGGGAAAGGTCATAGGTACCGATCCGGAGAACGACCTGGCGGTTGTGAAGTTCGACCCACCGAAGGATGTGGCCCTGACCATCATCCCGTTCGGCGACAGTTCCGGTCTCAGGGTCGGGCAGAAGGTCCTGGCCATTGGCAACCCCTTCGGCCTCGAGCGGACCCTGACCAAGGGCATAGTCTCCGGCCTTGGACGGCCGGTACAGCAGGACGCCAAGACTATAATACGCGACATGATACAGACAGACGCCTCCATCAATCCGGGCAATTCCGGCGGTCCGCTCCTCAACGCGCGGGGCGAGATAATAGGCGTCAACACGATGATATACTCGCCTTCGGGCGGATCGGTCGGAGTCGGTTTCGCCGTGCCGGTGAACACGGCCAAGCGCATAGTCCCCGACCTCATCAAATTCGGCAGGGTGAACAGGGGATGGATAGATGCCGAGTACGTCCAGCTGTTTCCCGCGCTCATAGAGTACATGAAGGAAAAAGGCAGCCCGTTGCCCGTCGAGAAGGGCCTGCTCGTATCGGCCACAAAGCGCGGCGGCAACGCTGACAAGGCGGGCGTCCGCGGCGGCAACTCGCCCGTGCGGTATTACCAGAGCGTATTCAACGTAGGCGGCGACGTGCTCGTGTCGGTGGACGGGATGGGGATCAATGCCCTGGCGGACCTGTACTCCGCGCTGGAAGACAACAAACCCGGCGACAAGATCCGCGTCGAGTATTACCGTGGTTCGAGGAAGCTTTCATCCGAAGTGGTCCTGTCCGACAGGGCCGATTCCCTCGGCAGCGAGTAGACGGGTACCGTGTCGACGGAAATCCGTCTGTACAGGGACGACGAGACGCCCCTGTACGTCCAGATCGCCGACGCAGTCCGCGGGAGGGTAGCCGACGGGCAATTGCGCGCCGGCGACAAGCTGCCCTCTGTCCGGGTCCTTTCGGATGAGCTCGGGGTAAACCCGGCGACAGTGGTCTCCGCGTACCGGATCCTTATGAACGAGGACCTCCTCGAGTCGCGTGCAGGCTCGGGCGCGTATATCTCCGCCGGGGCCGTCCCGGTGGACCCTGCCCGCGCCGGCCTCCCCGGAGCCCGGGGACGGATCGATGCCGGGGCGTCGGTGGACCTCGCCTCGAACATGCCGCCCCGCGACCTCTACCCGCTCGAGGAGGTCAAGCGCTTCCTCGTAGAGGCCGTCGATATCGATGGCGGCGGAGCCTTCGATTACCAGGACGCGGCGGGTTACACCCCGCTCCGTGAGACTATAGCGACGCGCCTGCGCGCGCGCGGTAGCGCCGCGGTGGACCCGGGGGACGTGCATATAGTATCGGGCGCCCAGCAGGGACTCGACCTTGTGGCGCGCATCCTCCTCCGGAGGGGAGACGTAGCCGCCCTCGAGAATCCTGGGTACCGGGGCGCCAGGGAAGCATTCCTGGCGGCCGGGGCGAGGATCGAGGCTGTCGCAGTGAACGAGGATGGCCTCGACCTCGACGCGATGGAGCGCCTGGCGGTGTCGACGCCCCTACGGCTCGTATACATCAACCCGGATTTCCAGAACCCCACCGGCATTGTATATCCCCAGGAGTCGCGGGAACGGCTCGTCCGCATGGCGGCCCGCCATGGATTCTACGTGATCGAGGATTCCCAGGTCTCCGACCTCGCTTACGACGGCAAGGTGCCGGAACCTGCCAGGTCGTTCGACCGGGACGGCCGCGTGCTGTTCGTCAAGAGCTTTTCCAAGAGCGTGATGCCAGGTCTGCGTATAGCCTTCCTCCAGGCGCCCGCTGCGTTCCAGCCCCGTCTGGAGGCCGCCAAGCGCTCAATAGACCTCTCCGCCAACGGCTTGATGCAACGCGTGCTCGAGCGCTACCTGTCGAGCGGAGCCTACGACAGCCACTTGCCCTTGGTCAGGACCCGGTACCGGGAATCGGCGGCGGCCTTTACCGGGGCTCTGGAGGCGTACCGGGACTCGGGGCTGACATGGAAAGCTCCTGCCGGAGGCTTGAACTTGTGGATCCGCTTGCCCGCCGGGATAGATCCGGATATCATGACGCGGCGACTCTCCGCCATGGGCTATCTGGTGGCGTCCGGGGAGGGCTTCCGGCATGGCATGGCAGGCGACGGCCGGGAATCCAGCGGGCCTCATACCGATGCGGGGCACATCCGCGTGAGCTTCGGCCATGCCGGGACGGAGGTCCTTGCCGCAGCAGCAGCAGCGATAGCGGAGTCCCTCGCCGAGTGCCGGAGGAAAGCGTGAAACCGTTCAAAGTTGTAGCACCATTCGTACCTGCCGGAGTACCACACGTCGCGCGAGCGACGCCGTCCAACCCATTCCCTGCGGTCCTCCGGCCGGTGCCGAAGGTACAAAGGCGGCTGCCATGAAACCATTCAAAGTTGTAGCACCTTTTAGCCCGGCCGGAGACCAACCTCTGGCGATTGAGACACTCGCTTCCGGGGTGAAGGCGGGCGACCGGTACCAGACTCTCAAGGGCGTCACCGGCTCCGGCAAGACCTTCACGATGGCCAAGGTAATCGAGGCCGTACAGAAGCCGACCCTCATAGTCAGCCACAACAAGACGCTTTCGGCCCAGCTGTTCCGCGAGTTCAAGGACTTCTTCCCGGACAATGCCGTCGAGTATTTCGTGTCGTATTACGATTACTACCAGCCGGAAGCGTACGTCCCCACGCGCGACCTCTATATAGAAAAAGACGCCGACATCAATCAGGAGATCGAGCGCCTCCGACTGTCCGCGACAAGAAGCCTGATGGAGCGCCGGGACGTCATAATCGTCGCGACGGTGTCATGCATATACGGCCTGGCCACGCCCGAGGTGTACCGCGAGATGAAGGTCGACGCCAAACTCGGCCAGAGCCTCGACCCCGAGGCGTTCAGGCGCGAACTGATAACGCTGCAGTACGAGCGCAACGACGCCGTGCTCGAACGCGGCCGCTTCCGCGTCCGAGGCGACGTCATGGAGGTCTACCCCGCGTACGCCAAGGAAGCCTACCGCATAGAACTCGACTACGAGACGGTGGTCAGGATACGGCGCTTCGACCCGGTATCGGGCGCCGTCCTCGAGGACCTGGACGCGGCGGTGATATACCCGGCCAAGCAGTTCGTGATGCCGGAGACCATGGTCCAGAAGGCCCTCGCCGGCATCAAGACCGAACTCGCCGAGCGTTACGAGGAACTGGTGGGC
>CAZKJA010000294.1:0-5177 GCA_964552925.1 uncultured Treponemataceae bacterium | reverse complement strand
TGATGACAATGGAACCAGATTCGCTGGTGGATGGTTTTATTGAGGCGGGCGCGGATGCGATCACCTTCCATGTCGAGGCCTGCATTCACGCGCATCGCTTGCTGCAGAGGATCCGTTCAGCGGGCAGGCAAGCCGGTATTTCCATG
Source organism: uncultured Treponemataceae bacterium (assembly GCA_964552925.1). GTDB lineage: Bacteria > Spirochaetota > Spirochaetia > Treponematales > UBA12059 > SZUA-370. Next base: position 5,031 of record CAZKJA010000294.1, on the reverse strand, counting down.
GTTCCCACAACGGCGCTCTCAAGCGTCGAAGAGGCGCTGCGTCATGTCGACCTTGTCCTCGTGATGACAGTGAATCCTGGATTCGGCGGGCAGCGGATCATTCCCTCGTGTATTGAGAAGCTAGGGAGAATAAGGGATTTCCGTGAACGTGAAGGCCTGGAATTCAAGATAGCGGTCGATGGCGGAATGAACTTGGAAACCGCTCGGGCGGTGGTGCAGGCCGGAGCCGATGTCGTTGTAACAGGAAGCGCTTTTTTTGATTCCATGGACGCTGCCGGTTTTGTGCGAGGAATACAAGCCTATGGCCGACCGGACTCCAGTCGAAGCCCATAAACGCCGACAATTAAGCGAAAGAAGGATCGAACGCATGAACCAGAAACGAGTTACTACGTTCGTCGTGGTTATGACGATAGGCTTTTCGTCGCTGTTCGCCCAGACGATGCCCGCGGTGCCGTCCAAACCCGCGGATGGGCTCCGTCGAGGCATAGAACTGTTCGCCGAGGCCCGTTATGCGGAAGCTTTGACGTATTTTGACGCGATTCTGGTCGATCCGGCCGCTGGATCGCTCCGGGCTGACGGTGCGTATTGGTCGGCGATAACCCTGTTGGCCTCCGGCGAGCCGCAAGCCGCGGAAAAAGCGATCGAGTCATTTCTTGCCTCGTTCCCGGGACACGCGCGGACGGGGGAATTGATGTACCAAAAGGCGCGTGCCGCTTACCTGCAAAAGGATTACGACAGGGCAATCAAGACCTTCCAGGCGTATACCTCCGCATACCCTGCCGGGGACATGGTGTCATCGGCCATTTTCTGGACGGCCGAGAGCCTGTACTCGCTCGGACGGCTCGCCGAGGCCGAAAAACTGTACAAGACCATCGGAGAAAAATACCAGGAAAGCGTGAAAGCCGAAGCGGCTAAATACCGCTTGAGCCTCATACAGTTCAAATATCGGGAAGAAGAATTGCTCACCTTGCTCAAATGGAGCCATGAGGAATCGTTGCGGATCATCGAGGAGTTCCAACGACGGGAAAAAGCGTACGAGCAGGCTCTCGAAGTGTACCAGAAACGGTATGGCGAAGCCAGGCGCGGTGTCGCACAGACACAAGCCTCCCTCGAGGATCAGGTAGCAAGCTTGAAACTTGCGATGGATGACCTTGCCAGGAGGCTGCAAGAGAAGGATACCCGCGTTGCCGAGCTCGAAAAGCTCGCGGCAAGCGCCGCCAAACCGGAGACTCCCGTCCCCGTTTCCGGCGAGGCGGCTCCGACTGGAAGCGTCGACGAATCGCGGCTTCTTGAAAATAAGGAACGGGCACTGGTGCTGATGCAATTCTATATCGAGCGTCTGTCGAAAGACTCGGCCACAAGGGGCTCAAAATGAAAAAGATATTCATGGCGATGCTTGCGCTTGTCTTGGCTGTTCCCGCCGCATTCGGTCTCGATATCAAGGATGGCCGCATGCGCCTCGTGATAGACGAGAAGTCCGGCCGCTTTGCCGTGTACTTCCTGGAAAATGCCCTCAAGAACAAGTATGTACCTCTCCTCTACGACCAGGAGACCAGGACTACCTACGCTACCCTGCAGATAGACCAGAAGATGTACAAGCTGGGGGAATCCCCGGAGTTCAGGGTTACCTTGGTCAAGGAAGCCGCGGGGAGCGTGCGCATCGAGTATAGGTCTTCGATGTGCGTAGTCAAACAGACGTTCACCTTCGTGGCATCCCCCGGCGCGGCAGCGACGGATTCGGTCGCCATCCGCTTCACGATCGAGAACATCTCGGGCAAGGATTCGAATATAGGCTTGCGATACCTTCTCGACACATGGCTTGGGGAAAAACAAAACGCCCATTTCAGGGCCGACGCGGTCGGACTCGCGGCAACCGAGCTGGCTTTGAGCGGCGATTACGTCGATGCGTGGATCAGGAGTCCGGGAGAGGCCACGGCAGTCGCAGGAAGCGATGCCGCGGTATTCCAGGTTGTATTGGGCGGATCGGCAACCCGGCCGGACCGGGTGCTTGCGGCGAACTGGAAACGTTTGAACGACGCGGCATGGCTGCTTGAAGTGAACGCGAGCAGGAACTTCACATTGTTGCCGTATTCAATAAACGACAGCGCCATCGCATTGTTCTACGAGCCTGTCACGATTCGACCTGGCGCCGAGCGGACTGTGGAGATGCTGATAGGCATGGCCTCCGATGGCTTCAATGTTTCCAAAACCGGTGAAACCGCGCCTGCCGCGTTGCCACGAATCGCGGAGCTTCCTTCAGAAACCGCCCCCTTGGACGAGATGACCGACCTGGTGGCGGTACGATCGGTCCTGGAATTGATCAATGCGGCATTGACGGGGAAAAGTACCTTGGACAAGGAAGCTCTCGATGAAATAGAGTCCACGCTTGACCGACTCGAAGCACGTAAGGGCAGATATTGAGCAAGACCGCGCGGAATCCGCTCGACGAGGCGGAACTTCTGTACAAAAAGCGCAAGTGGGCCGAGCTTATCGGTCTGCTTGAACCGTTATCCTCAATGTACCGTGACAATGCACGATATTCAGTGCTCTTGGGTACGGCGTACCTGTAAAAGGAAGATTTAGGCGGTGCCTATTCATGCTTCCGCAGGGCGCAGAATGTAGATTTCCGCGATTCATCCGCCGCTTACGGTTTGGCAGTCGTTTATATCAGGCGAGGGGAGACTGACAAGGCTGTCCAGTTATATGTGGACGTGCTCGAGCGCCATCCGAAAGACCGCAAGGCGAAAAGAGGCTTGGATATTTTACGGACCGGGTCGGCTCATGGGAAGCGCCGGTCCGGGAACCGCTTGCGGTCGCTCTATCCCAATCCTCCTCTTCGCTTCGGATTGATTGTGCTGCCGGTGCTGGGTATCCTCGCAGTCTACGGCGCATTGGCAGGAGTACCGGCAATCATCGAATACTCGAGGCAGAACCTGCCTGGGCGGGCAGGAATGAACGAAATAATGCTCAGCGAAGAGGAAAAGGCGGAGCCTGTCGGCAGCGGCGGAGGGTTTTCCATCGTCCTTACCGAAAAGGATGCCGTATCGACCTTTGACAAGGCCAAGAAGCTGTTTTCCCAGTACAGGGACGAAGCCGCGCTCGTTGAATTGAACCGTCTCCTGCTTTCCAACGCGACCAGGCAGGTGAAGACGAAGGCAAGAATTCTGGCAGGTTTGGTACGGGAACCCAGCTTCCTGTCGATGCCGGACAAGTTTGCCTACGCGGTGGTGGCCCTGAATCCCGGGTTGTACGAAGGCGTAGGTGTAATTTGGAAAGGATTGCCGGCCAATACCTCCAATACTGACACAAACACCGCCTTCGATCTTCTGGTCGGTTATGATGAAAAAAAGCGACTGGAAGGAATCGTGCCGGTCCGGGCCGATTTCAGGGTTGCCATAGCTCCCGACAGGCCTATCGAAGTCCTCGCGAGGGTGCGATCCAGCAATGCGGGCGCTTTCTACCTTGAATGCATCGCCATCCACGAATTATAGCGGAAGGTTCCATGAGGGCAGTAGTACAGCGCGTCAAGAATGCCTCGGTTACCGTCGAAGGCACAACAATCGGGACAATCGAGCACGGGCTACTCGTATATCTAGGCGTGGGACGGGATGACTCAAGCTCTGAAGCCGATTGGCTTGCCGAAAAAATCAGCAACCTGAGGATATTCGAGGACGGCGATGGAAAGATGAACCTGTCGGTGATAGATGTCGGCGGGGGCATCCTGACGGTTTCCCAGTTCACTCTCTTTGCCGACGCGCGCAAGGGCCGACGGCCGTCCTACAACGGCGCCGGCGACCCCGGCAGCGCCGAAAAGCTGTACGACTACTTCAAATCCGTCGTATCGAAATTAGTGAGCGTTAGCGCTTGCGGGAGCTTCGGTGCATCGATGGAGGTCACGTATACGAACATGGGACCGGTCACGATACTCCTCGATACGAAGGAAAAATAAAAAGCCCGGCGGCCATCATGGCAACCGGGCTCCAGACGTTTCGCTGGCAGTCTACTTCTTGCTGTTCCTGAGCACCGCCTGCGCGCCGGCCAGCCTTGCGATCGGCACGCGGAAAGGCGAGCACGATACATAGTTGAGCCCGATGCGGTAGCAGAAATCTATCGTGGCGGGATCGCCGCCCTGTTCCCCGCAGATGCCGAGCTTCAAGTCAGCCTTGGTCTTGCGGCCGTAATCGGAGGCATGCTTCATCAGGAAGCCCACGCCTTCCTCGTCGATGGTCTCGGTCGGGTTGGACGGAAGGATCTCCTGATCGATATAGTGCGGCAGGAAGGATCCCGCGTCGTCGCGGCTGAAGGCGTACGTCATCTGCGTAAGGTCGTTGGTGCCATAGCTGAAGAAGTCAGCGTACTTGGCGATCTTGTCGGCCAGGATCGCGGCGCGCGGCACTTCGATCATCGTTCCGATCAAAACCTTCATCTTTATCCCGGCCTTGACAAGGGCTTCGTCGACGATCTTCTTCGTGCGGGCCTGGAGGACGTCCAGTTCCTTGGGATCGCAGATCAGCGGGATCATTATCTCGGGTGTGACGGGGATCTTCTTCTTGGCGCACTCTACGGCGGCCTGCATTATCGCCTCGACCTGGGTGTCGTAGATCTCCGGATAGGTAATGGCGAGGCGGCAACCGCGGTGTCCCAGCATCGGGTTGGCTTCGTGCAGACGGTCGATCTTCGGCTGCAAGTCCTTGGCTTTGACGCCGATGAACTTCGCGAGCTCCTCGGTCTCGGCTTTGGTGTGCGGCACGAACTCGTGGAGCGGCGGGTCGAGCAGGCGGATGGTCACCGGCTTGCCCTCCATAGCCTTGAAGATGCCGAGGAAGTCTTTCTTCTGGAGCGGCAGTATCTTCTTGAGGGCTTCCTTGCGCTTTGCTTCGGTGTCGGCGACAATCATCGCGCGGAAATGGATGAGTTTTGCCTTGTCGAAGAACATGTGCTCGGTGCGGCACAGGCCCACGCCCTGTGCGCCGAAATCGAATGCGCGCTTTGCATCGGCCGGGGTATCGGCGTTCGTGCGGACATTGAAGC
>CAZKJA010000293.1:0-5180 GCA_964552925.1 uncultured Treponemataceae bacterium | reverse complement strand
CCTTGCCCAGCTCTCGTTGCTCTTTACATCGTCTTCCATTATCTGGAAGATTGGATACAGGTCTCCGATGAAGACCTCGTGGGCGTCAGTAATGAGCGAGATACTGTCATCGGAGTGCCCTGATGTCTGGATTACTTCCCCACCAATGCCAAGGGATTCCAAAAACGCCCGTGAGTCGGCTGTCTTCATGGGGACGAACCTATCCAATAGAATAGTCCTGTATTCCTTGTAACTCCTCCTGATTATCCTCTCCATCGACTCAATGCCACCGCCTTGGTTTTCGAACAGCAGGCACTGGATGCCAGCATCCTGAAAGTCCCTTATGAGCCCCGCGTGGTCAAGGTGGAAGTGGGAGACCATCGCCCATCTGATCTGCTCGAACCTGAAGCCTGTTCCCTTCATCACCCGAGCATATTCATATTGCGAACAAGGGTATCCGGCATCAAAGGCAAGAAGGCTTTTGCCGTCAGCGGTCGGGAGCAGGTAGTAGTTTGTCTTCTGATAGGTGAATGAAACCATAAATCGATGCCAGGCTCTCAGATGTTGTCCGAACTGACTCCTCATAGTGGTTGCTGACCATCTTCCGCTACCTTGGGAGACAAGCTCTTCCTCGACTATAGCAGCATCAGTCCAGTCATCAACCTCCCAATCTTTTCAGTAAGGCTCAATACCCTTCAATATGAACAGATACAGATTCTAAAAAATAACATGTGGAACCGTATCGAAGAAGAAAAGAAGCAATGCAAAAGAATAATTGGAAAAATAAAAAATAGCAATATTCCTTAGATGGTATTATCGCCCTTCCAATGATACCTGCGAAAAAAGGTGAAAAACCGATGATAATGCCTCCTTTGGAGGGTAAAAAATGATCGTACGAGACCATTTTATCCTATACAATAGTTGAATAAACATTTATTATCTTTAATATTCTTATTTGGAGGAATCATGCCCAAAGCAAACCCTTTCGCCCAGATCGCCAAGCGTCTCTCATCTCTTCAGGCAAAGTCATCAAATATCAACGCTGAAATCTCTGCCCTCGTGCAGGTCGTTGATGCCGAGATGAAGAAGCAAGATGCCGCCCCTGCCCCTGCCAAGGCCGTTGCCAAAGCGGTTCCTGAAAAGGCACCCGCCAAAGTAGCACCCAAAGCTGTCGCCTCCAAGGTAACCCCTGCCAAAGTGGGAAAGACGATAGCGGCTCCCAAGAGGGGAAGACCCGCAAAGAAGTAGGTTGGAAGGCGGGTGTAAGCCCGCCCTCTTGCTTCTGCCAATTTCCTGTTTTTAATGTTATTCTTCTGAACATTGAATCCTGCTCCTTGGCAAGATGCCGCCGTTCTACCTTTTTTCGACCATGTCGCAGGATAATGTTCATGAATTCTCCAGGATCCTCCGGGGAAATTCTACCCAGAATATAGTGCGGCCATTCCCCCTCTCGCACCAGATCCGGCCCCCATGCGCTTGGACGATATGCTTGCATACCGACAAGCCAAATCCGGGATGCTTGTTGCCCGCCTTGTTGCTGACAAAAGGCAGAAGAGGGAATCGACAATTCAGGGAGCGATGCCGGGGCCGTCGTCCTCCACGGCGATGCGTACCAAGTCGACGCTTGGCACGCATCGCGGATAACATACGCTATAACTTTGAGGGGTATAAGAAGGGGGACTTGGGGGACAATTCCTGGGCCGGAGCGATCAAGACGGGTATTTTACTATGCGCCGGCTATGCTGGTAAAATAGTCGAGCAGGGTTCCCTTGTACTACGTACTGCCAATAAAGCAACCGTTCTTGTGAAGTTTCCCAAACCAGGAAGATATCAAGTGGTTCTGTTCGGGAAAAAGACTGGTATGAAACCTGATCGCTACGAGGCTTTGGTCTCGATCCCTTTGGAATATTCTGGCATAGTATCCGTAATACCGGCATTCCCCTTGTTCTATCAGCCTTATAGTGATTTGGGGTGCAGACTGGAGTCCCCGCTCCCCGGCATTCTGGAAAAGGGGAAGGAATTTAAGTTGATAGTCAAGCTTCCCGGGGTAGTTGCTGCCTTGCTCCCTGGCTTTGAAGAAGCTTGCATTTTTGAAAATCAAAGCCAATAATTATGACGATCCCATGCCAACTGGCATGCACAAGCTTGGAAAAGAATCATCGGCAAAATACGCATGGATAGTCTCAAGGGAGGTTCGCGATGTCAATGAAAATCGGCGAGTATCTTATATCCATTAATGTTTTGACGGCAAAGCAGGTTTCCGCCGTGCTGGAATCCCAGAAGTCTGGCGACAATAGAAAATTCGGCGAGATCGCCGTGGCCAACGGTTTCATGGAAGACGGTTCGATCAAGAGGTACGTTGATTTCATGTCCGAACATCAGGAATTCGATTCCTGAAAACATTAGCAATTATGTGTCCTGAACGTAGCTGAAGCTGGTGAAAATGACCGAGACAATGAAAAAAACCATTCTCCTGGTCGAGGACGAATTCATAATCGCCATTGGTGAAAAAGTCTCGCTGGAAAAATATGGCTATTCAGTGATTACCGCCGGTTCAGGCGAAGGCGCGCTCGCCTGCATGCGGGATTCTAAGACGGTCGATCTTGTCATGATGGATATCGACCTCGGAGAAGGTATGGATGGCACCGAGGTTGCTGAAGTCATGCTTTCCGACCACGATGTGCCGATCATCTTCGTCTCCAGCCATAACGAGCGGGAGATCGTCGAGAAAACCGAGAAGATAACCTCCTACGGGTACGTGGTGAAGGGTTCTAGCATCACGGTACTCGACGCGGCGATAAAGATGGCGTTCAAGCTTTTCGAGGCCAAGCAGAATGACAGGAAAAGGGAAGCGATACTCCGGGAGACCGTGGAGAAGTACAACCAGCTTTTTGAGAACACCGGTGTCGGAGTGGCATATTATACCGTGGACGGGGTTGTCATTTTATATAACCGCGTCGCTTCCAGGAACATGAAGGGAGTGCCTGAGGATTTTATCGGCAAATCCCTTCACGACCTGTTCCCCAAGGACAATGCGGATTTGTATTTGGGGAGAATCATGAAAGCCGCATCGAGCGACATTCCCGCTACCTACGAAGCCCTGGTACCGTTGGCGATAGGTGATAGGTTTTTGTCGAGCACCTTCACCCGGATCGTGGACGCCTCCGGCAAAGTTCTGGGCATCCAGGTCGCCTCCGTCGACCTTACCAAACGAAAGAAGGCAGAAGACATATTGGAAGAGAACAACGCGATTTGTCGAGCGATAATCGATACCGCGCGGGATGTTTTCTGGATGGTCGGCAATGACGGCAGGATAATGGACGTCAACGAATCGTATAGTCTGATGTCCGGTTATTCTAAAGACGAGCTGCTCTCGATGAAGATCACGGACATCGTGGTGGATGAAATACCGGATGAGACGTTTCTCCGGATGCAACGCATTAGGGAGACAGGATCCGTGCAATTCGTATCGAGGCACCGCAAAAAGAACGGTGAATTGATTGACCTTGATATATCGACAGCCTACTCGTCGTACCGTGGCGGCTTGTACATCTGCTTCGGCCGCATCGCCACCGACCTCGAAAGCCGGACCGCCAGCACATGATGCTGGCCCGGCGACCCGTAAGTGGACATCCCCGACACGAGCCGCCGTTCCGCGAATACCTGGAGAACCTTCCTATTTCTTGAACGCCCCGGGATACTTGTCCCTGTAGCTCGCCACAGGGCCGACGGTCTGCGCGTTCAGCATCGCGTGCACGATTGCACGGGCGAGCGTGTCGGCGGCGGCCGATCCAAGTTTCATAACGTTGGCGGGCGCGTTGCCCCAGGCAGCCACGCTCATCAGCTTGTCCTTGGGCAGCTCCCCGGTAGCGACGACGAATATTGTGTCGCCATCGAACATCGTGTGCGAGGGCCGTATCGCGCGCGCCATGCCGTCGTGGGCCATCTCCGCCACCTTGAGCGCTTCGGCCTTCGTGAGCACAACGTTGGTCGCGATCACCGCGATTGTGGTGTTCTGGGCGATCTTCGGATCATCCGGGAGGATCGAAATCCTCGCGGCATCCTTTGGCGCGGACATCGCGAAGGGACGCTTCAGGTCGCCGAACTCGTTGCCCACCTCGAGGAATGATCCGTAGAATTCTCCTGTGTAGGGGTTCACCGTGCTGCCGACTGAATTTACGGCGACGATCGCGCCGACGATGACGCCGTTGCCGAGGTCGATGCTCGCGGTCCCGAGTCCCCCTTTGAGGCCGCCCGAGATCGCTCCGGCCCCGGCTCCGATATTGCCCATCTTGAAGACGCCGGGTTTGGCATCGTCGCACGCCTTGGCGCCGAATTCCGCGGTGGGGCGTTCCTGGAAGGTCCTCCCGAACCTGGCGGGGTCGAACAGGACGGCCGCGGGTACGATCGGCACGACGTTGCCGCCGCCGACCGGCCAGCCAAGGCCTTTCTTCTCGAGCCAGAGCATGACTCCGTCCGCGGCGGCCAGCCCGTATGCGCTTCCGCCGGTGAGGACGACCGCGTTTACCTTGTCTACGAGGTTGATCGGGTCGAGGAGGTCCGTCTCCCTTGTTCCCGGCGCGGAACCCATCACCGACACTCCGCCGACCGCGCCCTTGCGCGCGAGCACAACGGTGGTGCCGGTAAGCTTTGGATCGGTGAAGTTGCCTACCTCGATTCCCGGGACATCGGTGATCGAATTGTTGGGACCGGTTGTTTCGGTCGGTTTGGCCGCCTGGGCCGGTTGAATCTGGGCGAATGCCAGTACCGCCATCAGCATGTAGATCGATGCGATTGTCACTTTTCTCATTGTACTTCTCCTTCGGGGACGAATGGATTATCGGTACTCCTCAAGAGTGGCGCTTTTGAGTGGGCTGTCAAGTGCGGCGAGTTATGCAGGTATTTCGGCGGCGAAGAATTCCCGCACCGCCTCGGGGTTCATGCCGGGGAAGATGCTGTTGCAGGTGGAGAGCATGTACGCTCCAAGGCCGCCTTGCTCGAGGCAGCGGCGTTTTTCCGTGCGGACGGCGTCCAGATCGGGCACGCATAGCAGCCGTACGTCGGTGTTTCCTATAAGGGTCAGGGTGCCACCGAATTCCGCCTTGATCTCGGCGAGCGACATCGACCAGGGTTCAATTCCGTGGATTCCCGCGAAGCCTGCCTCGACAGCCATCGGCAGGAGCTTGTGAATATTGCCGTCG
>CAZKJA010000292.1:0-5231 GCA_964552925.1 uncultured Treponemataceae bacterium | reverse complement strand
ATTGTTCGGGCTTGGAGCGTACGTCTTATGGGGATTGTTGCCTCTTTACTGGAGGTTCCTGTCGGCGGTACCATCATTCCAGATTCTCGCGCATCGGCTCGTATGGTCGTTCATCCTTACCCTAAGCCTTTCTATCGTGCTCGGACGCAGGCAGCAGATCGCGGCGCTCTTCCATGACCGCAAGCGCTTGGCTGCAACGTTGACAGCCGGTGTCATAGTCACTGCCAATTGGGGTATCTATATCTGGGCCGTGAATTCGGGTAAGGTAGTCGAAGCGAGCCTGGGGTATTTCTTGAACCCGCTCGTGTCCGTCGCTTTGGGAGCTTTTGTGCTCAAGGAGAGGCTCGACAAGGGCATACTCGCGGCGTGCGGCATCGCCGTCGTCGGTATAACGATTCTGACAATTTCCTATGGGCGGCTCCCCTGGATCGCCTTGATGCTCGCGGGCACTTTTGCCACCTATGGCTTGATCAAGAAGATGGCGAACCTCGATGCGCTGATGGGGCTCGCGATGGAGACGATGCCGCTGTTCCCGCTGGCCGTCGCGTATCTTGTGATGGAGCAGGCGAGCGGTCGCGGCGCGTTCGGTTCCGTAGGTACACGGGAAATTGTAATGCTGGTACTTTCGGGGGTCATCACCGCCCTGCCTCTCTTCATGTACGCCGAAGGGGTCAAACGCGTAGCCCTCTCCAAGATGGGGTTTCTCCAGTACGTAGCGCCGACTATGCAGCTGATGATCGGCGTGCTCGTATTCGGCGAAAGACTCGATGGGGTCAGGGCTATTTCCTTTGCGATGATTATCTCGGCGTTGCTGGTATTTGCGATGACCAGAAGAAAAGCCCGCTAATTACGGACGCTCACAACCTTGCCGCGCTTGATCACGGTGCCGACTACGTTCATGCCGATGTTGTATGCCAAGTGACGGTACGATGGCGCGTCGAGTATAAGGATATCGGCCAGTTTCCCTGCTTCGATGGAACCGCGGTCCCCGGCTAGACCCAATGCCGCAGCGCCGTTGAGCGTGACCGCGGTCAGAACCTCTTCCATGGACATGTGCATGTACAGGACCGCCAGCGCGGCCGCGAGAGGTATGGATTGACTGTAGCACGATCCGGGGTTGAGGTCGCTGGCGATCGCGACTGCCGAGCCGCGGTCTATCATGCCGCGAGCATCCGCGTACGGTTCCCGCAGGGAGAACGCGGTTATTGGAAGGCAGGTCGCCACTGTCCCGGCAGCGGCCATCGCGTCTATATCTTTCATCGATGACTTGAGCAGGTGATCGGCGCTGGTGGCTCCGAGTTCAGCGGCGAGACCGGCGCCTCCAAGGGCTTCTATCTCATCGGCGTGGATTTTTATGCCAAAGCCCTGTTCTTTTGCGGTTGCTAGATACCGTCTGGAATCGGCTATCCCGAAAACGCCTTTTTCACAGAAAATGTCGCAAAAACGGACATAGCCGCATGAGCGGACTCTTGGTAGCATGTCGGCGATAACATGATCTATGTAGGCGCCCGGCGCGTTTGCATACTCGGAAGGAATCGAATGCGGTCCCATGAAGGTTGGCACTATATCGACGGCTTGTCGCGAGTCTAGCACGCTCATCGTCTCCAATTGCCTGAGTTCCGTCCCGGATTCGAGGCCGTAGCCTGATTTACCTTCCACCGTTGTAACGCCCAACTCTAGCATGCGCTCCAATCGGACCGCGGCTGTCGCTATCAAATCCTCAAGGCTCGATGCGCGCGTAGCCTTTACCGTATTGGCGATACCGCCCCCGCGCGCGTGTATATCCATGTACGGCATTCCTGAAGCCCGCCAAAAAAATTCCTCGTCGCGGTAGCCCCCGAATACGAAGTGCGTATGCGAGTCCACAAAACCGGGAATGACCGAGCGGCCATTTGCGTCGATGATCTTGGGGAGAGGGCCTTCGAGTCGCGGCAGTTCCGATCTTGGGCCGGCCCACACAACCGTCTCTACGTTGACGAGTATGGCGGCGTCCTTGGCGACGCTTATCTCGGACATTTGCGAGCCGAAACGAGGCGAGCCGCCTTTGGGCGTGGCCAGCTCGCCAATATTGTTGATCAGCAATGTCGCCTTCACAAGGGCTCCTGGGTCGTTCAGCCTCGGAACAGGGGATCGAGACCTATGGTTCCTACCAAGGATGCGGGATAGGACGAACGCTCAGCCCGCTCATACCGCTCCTTGACGTCTCCAAGATCCTTTCGTGCGCGGGCGATCTCCTGGGCGTCCCGACCCGTAGGGGAAGACAGGAACGCTTCGATATAGGCCATTCCCTTGCTCAGCCGTGCTCGTTCCGAATCTGCGTAAGCGGACAACCTTGATTTGTACCAGTCGGATGCGAGTACGTAGTCCCTGTCGAAGAGCTTTCTGAGTTCGGGATTCTCGAGCCCTTTGCCCTTCCATGAACCTTCCGCCATTATGTGGATGATGGCGGCCAGCGGCGGGATGGCGACTGCCACCGACCCTGCCTCGATGTAATCGCGAGCGACCCGCTCCTGGGCCTCGGCGATGTTCAGCACGCCATCCGCGAAATACTCCATACTCTGTTGTTCCGGGCGCAGGACTTCCTCGGGGAAGATCGCCGAGGGAGTATCAAAGATCCTGCCGAGGAAATGGGAAGCGAACAGCGGTGTGATTCGCCAGCCTAGCCTGCCGGCTGGTATGTGCTTGCCTTCGAAGTCGAAGTCTTCCACACGTTCAAGGTAGCCATTCTTTATCATGTACGCCGGGTCGCGCTCTTCGGGCGTCAGGCGCGCCCATAGCTCCGGGACGAGCAAAGATATGTCGTGCTCAACCCGGTATTTATGCCCGATATAGCCGGCGGCCGTGCTGAATCCGCTGTAGCTGCCAAGTATGAATCCCAGAAGCGCGTTGTTCAGGTCCGTGACGGGGCAGAGCGGGTTGAAGGGGCCTTTTGTCAGCGCGCCCTCGGAACCGGCGCCGGTCGTCGAAGGGCTCTTCCCTGTGAGCGAACAGATGAATTCCATGAACAGTTCCGGGAGTTCCTGGTAGTGGATGGGACCGTACACGGCGAGCGGCCGTATGCCTGCTTCGGGTTCCGATGGATTGTTGCGCCGGCCGGGAAGAACCGCCCCGACTGGGTGATGGATGGGTTGTTCGGCACTGATCATGCGGAACAGCCGGGCTCCGATGTCGGCCAGGTACTTGTCGACCGGGCGTGAAAGATTGAAGTCCAGTTGCAGGTATCGCGGATTCTTCGAAGGTTTCCCGTCAACTATTCTGGGATTGGACGATACGACGAAGTACCTGAACGCTTCGTCGCTCTCGGCCTCTGTGACCATCCGGCGCATCGGCTCCGTGTACTCCGACAGCTCGATGGTATGGTCGAGCATGGCCTTGGCTTTTGACCGGGTGAGAGGCTCGAAGTTGGAGATGAAGTTGTCCATGCGGGCCATGTCGCTCTCTGCCTGCTTGTCGTAGCCGCGGTGGATCGCGTCATCCGGTCGTTGGAAGAACCGCGACTCGCAATTCCGCGCGAACTTGACGGCGATGCTCTTTGTGCCCTCGGGCAAGCCGGCGAGCGATGCGGTAGGCGCGAGCACCGAGGCGGTGATGTCGTCCTCCCACTGGATTTTTTCGGCGGGCATGTAGTCCTGCCTGAGCTTGTGGATCGAGCGGATTCCTGAAGGTGTCCAGCCGATTCGCAGGTACGAGCCCTGGACGGCGCGTCCCTCGAACTTGACAACGTTGCCGGCGGCGCCGTTGACTACATCGGTGCCGAAATGCGAAGCCCAGTCGTTGCCCCATTCGGGCCTGTAGAAACGCTTGACCAGGAATACCAAAGCCTTGACACGTTCCGGTATCGCTGCCAGCCATGTATTGTACTTGTCAGTATACCACTCCGAAGGCGACAGGAGCTTGATGACGCTGCCCAGCGAGCGCTGCTCTGAAAGGATCGGGCGGCTGTCGTTGCCGTGGTTCTCCTTGTCGTTCCTGAATCTGGAGCCGTGTGGATAATCGATCACGGATTGGACCGCTTTCATGTCGGCCGCGAAATCGCCTGTGACGATTGGGCTGAAGGTGACCGCGTCCCAGATCGACTTGGATATTTCAGATTTTCCCCCGCCGGAAACCGTGCATGGTTTGTGGCACAAGAGGCCCTCGGCCGCCGTTCCCACCAGACGCCAGGAACCGGAACCAGCGTGCTGTTCCAGCCGTATCCGGTACCCGGTGGGGTTTACGTATACTTCACTCGGAAGAACTCGCAGGGACTGCTTGACGCCATCCTGCGTCCAGCTCGCATTCTGCTCCTCAAGGGATATTACCGCATCCTCTGGCAGGTAAACGATCTGCCTGAACATCGTATCGACCCCGTATCCTTCCGAGTGCATCTCTATCCGGTCGCCGAGCAGTTCGCGGACCATATCGAGCGTTTGCCCCCTGGATTTGAGGTTGGTGTCGGGGACGAAGCGGTTGCCGAGATTGAAGCTCGGGATGACCAGGGCGCCACCCGCGTGTTCCTCCTCCGTGAGTCCGAGAAGGTTGGATGAATAGGAAATATGGGCCTTGATCTCTTTCTTCGTATAGCCGAAGTAGTTGTCCGCGATGATTGTGACTATGACGCCTCTCGCGTCCCTGGCGCAGATCTTGAACGGCTTGCCTTCGTTGTATTTCTCGCCTGGATCCCTCCAGGCCATGCCTTCCCGCCTCTGGCGTTCGGTGGCATCTGCCCAGGCCGGTAGGCCGAGGTCTTTTTTGAGCATTGTGATAAGGTGCGTGGCCAGGATGATGCAGCCGGTATGGCCAGTCCAATGCAGGGGATCGAGGGCGGAATCGTTGTCTGAAACGTAGGGATCGCCGGAGTTGCCGAAGATGCTTTCGGCGAAATCAAGGTTGGCCGCCAACGACGCGGGCGCGAACAAGCGGGTTTCCATCGACAATTCGTCGAAGAGCCCCGGTACGGGTGGACGTACCATAGGTCGAATGAGCAGGGAGAGGAACGCGCGGGCGTTTGTCGTTTCGCCGGCCGTGAAAGGCAGGACGAGCATGTCCTCGGGCGGATTGAACGCGGCTTTCAAAAGGCGCGCGAACGCGATGACGGGGACAGCCTTCTTGTCCAGGGGGACGGGGAGGCCACCCTCGGCAATATGGAAGACGCCCTGGGTCGTACGTCTGTCGTTCGCCGGATTGTGCAGGATACCGTTCCTGATACGGTACGATGATAAGGTGGGAGACTTGTAGTCGTGGGCATCGGG
>CAZKJA010000291.1:0-5255 GCA_964552925.1 uncultured Treponemataceae bacterium | reverse complement strand
ATGAACACGAAGTCCGACACGAGTTCCGATATCTTGCGGACTATTGTCGTCTTGCCCGATCCCGACCCGCCGCAGATACCTATAAGCTTTGCTTCCGGCATGCGCACAGGATAGCACGCCGCGGCGTCCGGGTAAACGGTCTACAGGAACCTGGCGGCGTCCTCGAGCGGCTTGCGGTTGCGCGGTGCCGATTCGCTTGTCTTCTGCCCGGGCGTCAGCATGCCGTCACCTTCGGGATCGCCCTCCGCCCGCCTGGCCACTATGATAAGCACCGCGAGCACGTAGTCCTTGTCGATGCCGAGTGCGGTCTTGGCCTTCTTCGGGTTGTAGCCGGCTATCGGATGCGCGACGAGTCCCTCGGCGGTCGCCTGGCTTATCATGTTCATCGCGCACAGCCCCGCGTCGAACAGCGCGTAGTCGCGTCCGTCTTCCAGCCTGCAGTCGTCCGAGGCGCGGACGGCGACGGCGATTATCATCGGCGCCCGGCTCGCCCAGGCGTTTGTCTCCGACAGCGCGGCCCGCAGCGCGGGTAGCGTCTCCTCACCGCTGACGGCGCTTATCTTCCAGGGTTGGTTGTTGAAGCACGATGGCGCGAGGTGCCCGGCCTCGACTATCCGCTTGGCGGCGCCTTCCGGCAGCGCCTCCGTCGAAAGGAACCTGTACGCCCTTCGGGCGCTGATCGTATCGATTATTTCCATGTTTTCTCCCTTCGGCTACCGCTTGCCGCAGCTCCGGCCAATTCCATAAGGCGGCGTTCCGCCTCGTCAATATCGCTGTCCGGGGTGGAGGCGCCGGCGCTCAGGCCGACGATGTCGAACGCCGCGGCCTCCGCCGGAATTTCCGCCGCCGTCTCGACCTGCCAGGTGGGCAGGCCCTTGGAGCGGGCAAGCTCGGCCAGTCTGCGCGTGTTCGCCGAATTCTTCCCCCCGACGACTACGATGGCCTCGACCCGGCCGCACAGCGCCTCGAGCGCCGCCCGCCGTTCGTGTGTGGCGCCGCATATGCCGCGCGCGTCGACGAGTCCCGGGTAGCGCCCCAGAAGGGCATCGCGGATCGTGTCGTACTCCGCGTCCGAAAGCGTCGTCTGCGCTATCAGGGCGAGTTTTCCCGTGGCGCGCACCGACCGCGCCTCTTCCGGCGACGAGACGATTATGGATCCGGGCGCGAAGCCCGCGACGCTCGCCGTCTCGCCGTGTCCTTTGTCGCCCGCGATAACGACGGTATAGCCGCCGGCGGCGAACGAGGCGGCCTCCCGTTGGTTTGCCATGACGCGCGGGCAGGTGGCGTCCACCAGCTCGGCGCCGCCGGCTTCCAGGCGCCTCTTCGTAGATGGCGGAACCCCGTGCGAGCGGATCACGACGAGCGAGCCGGCCGGGACAATTTCGTCCTCGCCGATTTGCCTGGCGCCGAGAGCCTCGAGCTCGGCCGACACCCTGGGGTTGTGTACTATCTGCCCGAGCACGAAGACGGGTCGACCCTGCGCCGCGGCTCTCCGGGCGGCTTCCTCGGCTAACATGACGGCGCGTCTGACGCCAGGGCAGAACCCCAGGCTCGCGGCCCGTATCACAGTCATCGCGCGCTTTTGCTCCGGTTCAATGCCATCACGCGAGCTCGAGCGCGATCTCCATCATCGCCTTGAAGGTGTTCTGCCGCTCTTCCGCAGTCGTTTCCTCGTGCGTGATGATGTGGTCGCTGACGGTCAGGAGAGTGAGGGCCTTCCTGCGGTATTTGGCGGCTATCGTGTACAAGGCCGACGTCTCCATCTCGACGGCGAGGACGTTGTACGCGGCCCACATCTTCCAGGAATCGGGATCGTCGCCGTAGAAGGTGTCCGATGTCAGGATGTTGCCGACCTTCAGTTCCATCCCTTTGTCGCCGGCTATCTTCCAGGCCTTCCGCATCAGGCCGAAGTCCGCGACCGGCGCGTAGTCGAGTCCCTTGAACCGGACGCGGTTGACGTTGGAGTCGGTGCAGGAACCCTGTGCCATTATCACGTCGCGGACCTTGATGTCTGCCTGGATCGAGCCGCACGAGCCGATGCGCACAAGGTTCTGCACGCCGTATTCGTTTATCAGCTCGGTGACGTATATCGATATCGACGGGACGCCCATGCCGGTGCCCTGGACCGATACGCGTTTGCCTTTGTAGGTGCCCGTGTAGCCGAACATGTTGCGGATGGTGCTGTAGCAAACGGGATTCTCGAGGAAGGTGTCCGCTATGAACTTGGCCCGCAGGGGGTCTCCTGGCAGGAGCACTGTCTCCGCTATGTCGCCTTTTTTTGCTCCGTTATGGGGTGTGGGCATGCTTAAAATCCTCCTGTGTAATATGAGCGTCCGCAAGGAGCGCCGCGCGAGGTTTTCAGGATCGCGCCTTGATAAACGATTCCACTTCGGCGAGCGTCGGTATCGACGGCTGCGCTCCCAGCCTGGTCGCGGCGAGCGCCCCGGCCGCGTTGCACAACCTGAAGGCGGCGGCGTCGACCGAAGCGAGGCCGCCCGAGCCGGTTGGCAAGCGCGCCGTTGAAGCTGTCGCCTGCGGCCGTCGCATCCACCGCCGTGACAGGATACGAAGGTACTTCGAACGAGGTCCGTTCGTCCATGTACAGGCATCCGCGCTTGCCCAGGGTGACCACCACGGCGCCCGCGCCTTTGCCGAGCAGTACTTTAGCGCCGGCCTCTATCCCAGCCACGCCGGAGAGTATCCCGAGCTCGGTCTCGTTCGGGGTAATCGCCGCGCACAGGCCGAACAGTTCGTCGGGCACGGCTCTCGCGGGCGCCGGGTTGAGCAGCACCGGTATGCCTGCGTCGTGCGCTATCCTCGCGGCCTCGATCACTGCCTCGAGCGGTACCTCCAGCTGCAATAAGAGGCACGAGCACGAGCGTATCGCGTCGGCGTTCTCGCGGATCCAGCCGGGGCCGAGGTCCATGTTGGCGCCGGGGTAGACGACTATAGTGTTGTCGCCAGCCGAGTCGACGTTTATCATCGCGACTCCGCTCGGGGTGTCGGTGACGAGCAACCCGCTGGCATCTATGCCGTTCGACTCCAGGTTGCGCCGCATCGCCTCGCCGGCCTGGTCCCCGCCGATCGCGCCAATCATCCTGACAGAGGCGCCGAGCCTGGCCGCGGCTACCGCCTGGTTGGCTCCCTTGCCGCCGAACGCTGTCGAGTACGAGGTGGCTATCAACGATTCGCCGAGCCCTGGCAGGCGCGGCATAACGCAAATATGGTCGTTGTTGATGCTGCCTACGACGCAGATCGCGACCGGATTTTTTTCAGAATACAAGTTTTGTCGTGCCTTTCCCCTTGCGGAGTATGCCGGCCGCCCTCTCGCCGGCTTTCGCGATTATGGCGTCGAGGTCGAGCGTGACGACGCCATCCTTCTTGAGCCAACGTCCCGCGGCCATCGTGTGGACGGCGTTGCGGGCGTCGGCGCTGTATATGAGCGCTGCCAGAGGATCGTACACCGGGTATGTGTTCGCCCGGCGAAGGTCCCACAGCACGAGGTCGGCTGGAGAGCCCTCCTCGATACGGCCGGTACCGAAGGGCAGGGCGTCGTGGCCGCGCATCACTATCCGCCAGAGCGAACGGAGGCCGAACGCCTCGGCGTCGCGCTCCTGGTACTTGCCGACGAGCGCCAGCATGCGCGCCTGCTCGAGCGGCGACAGGGTGTTGGAACTCGCGGCGCCGTCGGTACCGATGCATAGCGGCAGTTCTTCCGGCCTGCGCCATACGCGTCCGGGGCCTTCGCCGAGCTTCATGTATGTTTTCATGCAGACGGCGAGCCATGTCCGCTCGCCGAGCAGTTCGCGCTCCTCGTCGAGGATCCAGTAGCCGTGCCCGATTATCAGCGGGATGTCCATCAGCCCGGAATCCTTGACCACACGGAAGGGCGTGCGGCCGTACTTGTCGACGCTCGCCTGTATCTGGGATTCGGCGTCCTCGACGTGGATATGCGCGCCTACGCCAAGCCCGGAGGCGGCCTTCGCGGTCGCGGCCAGATCTTCCGGCGAGCAGGTGTACGGCGAGTGCGGTCCCATTCGTAGCGACAGCCTGCCGCCGCGCCCGTTCCACTCCCGCACGAGGTCGGCGGCGCGCTCCAGCTGGCCGGCGAAGTCGCCCGCCATACCGAACAGCGTCGGTGCGACGTCGGCGCGGATGCCGCTGGCGAGCGCGGCGGCGCAGACGCGGTCGGCCATGAAGTAATGGTCGGCGAACGCGGTCACGCCGTTGTCTATCATCTCGGCGATCGCCAGATTGGCGCCCGCTTCGACATCGTCGCCGTCCATGGTGCTCTCGTACGGCCATATCTCCTCGTTGAACCAGCGGTCCGGGGTCGCGTCTTCGGCGATTCCCTTGAATATGTTCATAGGCGAGTGCGTGTGCAGGTTGACGAGGCCGGGCGTCAGGTACAGGCGCGAGCAGTCGACGCGCTCGTCGCCCGGCCTGCTCCGGAAGGCGGCTGCCGTTTGCGCGTCGCCGCCCGTCGCGTCGCCAATGGCGGCGATACGCCCGTCCTCGACTATGACCGTCCGCGGTCCGCCGACGTTCCCGTCGCGGTCGATTATCGAGGCGCCCTCGAGCGCTATCCGGCTCATTGCCCCGCCTGATCTTGCCCCGCGGCTGTCGGGCCGTCATACGAGCGGAGCAAACGAGTCATCAGCGCGAGGAACCTGGCCGCGTCCAGGTCGACCCCGACCCGCGCGTTCGGCGGCCGCTTGAGCGTGTTGTGCACGTCGACGACGGTCTTGCCGGTGGTGAACTCCCCGTTCGTCTCGACGGCGACATTGTAGGGTTTGAGCTCGACTATCGAGGGATCGATCAGGTTGGCGATCACCAGCGGGTCGTGAAGGGCGAGCGTGTCGCGGCCGAACTTCCGGTAGGCGGCCATGTAGTGGTCGAGCATCGAGCAGACGGGCGTCAACGCCCTGCCGCCGATGCTCCGTAGCGCCTCGAGACCCGGCGCCGTGAGCGCGGCCCGGCTCGTAACGTCGAGGCCGTACATGTCTATAGGGATGCCCGACTGGAACACCGCCGCCGCCGCGCGCGGGTCGACGAATGTGTTGAACTCGGCCGCGGGCGTCACGTTGCCGAGACCCGCCGAACCGCCCATCAGGTGAATTGCGCGTATCGAGCGCGCCAGGCGGGGGTAGGCGGCGAGGGCTATCGCGACGTTCGTCAGCGGACCTATCGCGACCAGCTCGAGCCGGCCGCCCAAACGGTCCGCCGCGTCGCGGATGAACTCCCATGCGCTCGTC
>CAZKJA010000290.1:0-5260 GCA_964552925.1 uncultured Treponemataceae bacterium | reverse complement strand
CCCGGCGTGCCTCGGGGCAAGCGCGGCGAGGCGCGAGCCGAGGTCGAGCCGCTCGGCTGGAGCCGCGGCCTGCGTGCGCCTCACCAGCGTTTCGGGATCGGCGAGCGCGCGGCGTAGCATTGTGGCCCCGGGTTTCCGCACGCCGAGGCTCATGAAGCCGGCCGCCTTGGCGAGCCTCTCGTGCACGGCGCCAGGATTGAGCAGCAGGACGGCGCAACCGGCCCAAGCGGCCTCGAACGCCGTCAGCCCGAATTGGGTGATCACGAGGTCGTAGGAACGGAGCATTTCCTTGAGGTCCTGCACAGGTCCTATCGCCGTCACGCCGGGCCAGTCGGCGAAAGCCGTCGAAAGGGCCCCCGAGACAACGGTGACGCGTTCGGCTTCGAGGTGTCCGCCGCCTATTGCCGTCGAGAGGAAACTGTGCGCCAAACCCGCCGGATCCTCCCCCCCGAAGCTGACGAGCACTCGACGCAAGGACGCAGGCGGCAACCTGCGCGCTACAGGCAACGAGAGGAAGCCGAGCGAGGCAAGGTTGGGCCGGTCGCCAGGGCCTTTAGAGGGGCGGTACCTGGGCAGGATGTCAACGAGGTATCCAGCGCCGTTCCTCGCCTCGCCGCCCTCGTCTATGGCGATGACCGGGCCATGCCTTGACCAGCGTTCCAGCTCGGGAATAGTCGTTTCCCTATTGTCGAGCACTACAATCCTGAACTTCGCGCTGGAAGCCAATTCGCCTATCATGCGTATCGATGCCGTCTCGCGGGGATACGCCAGACGAATCTCCCCGGATCCCCAGCAGCCGGGTTCCGGATCATCGGGCAGGAATACGGCCGCCTTGGCCCCCATGCCGGAGGCGAGCCCCATGCAGCGGGAGAGGTGCCCTGAACCGTTGCCCTTGCGCATCGACGGAACGAACAGTATGTCGATCAAGCGCCCACGTCCTTCGGCCTGCCGCGAAGCCAGGCAAGCACCTCCCCGTCAGAGGGTTCGTCGCCGAGCGCCTCGAATATCGCGCGGGCCTTGCGGTAATCCTCTGCGGTGTCGATGGTGACCCTGCCTTCGGGGAGGTAGTGCGATGGCGGACACCGCGGCCGCTCTATCGCGAACGTATCGGGATGGCCATAGATGTATGGACAGACGTGCTCCCTGTCGAACGAAGTCTCGGCCAGGCGCGCCGCCCGCAGGAGCGCTGAAGCGTCGACGATTTCCACGCCCATTCCCGTCGGCATTCCGGTGAACCCGACGTAATCGGCTCCACAGCCGTCCGCGAAGGCTATCGCGGCGCACGCGAGCTCCACCGACACGAAGGGGTTGTCTCCGGTCGCGCGGATGATGCGTTCGAGGCCGAAGCTGCTGGCGACCATCGCGTATCGCGCGAGTACGTCTTCCTTGGGGCCGGCGAAAACGGAAAATCCGAACGCCTTGGCGACGCCCCCGAGCGCGGATGCGCCGTCCCTGTCGCTCGCCAGGATATACGCGTCCGCCGGTACGCTTCCCAGCCTGCGCATTACAGCGCCGGCCAGCGTCGTACCCGCCAAGGGCAGCATCGCCTTGCCAGGCAGCCTTGTCGAATCGAGGCGCATCTGTACTATTACGCCGGTCTTTGCGACGCTCTTCATTCCATTGGATCCCATAGGTCGGACAGGCGCGACGCGTCCTCCTTGAACCTGAACGTGCACGCGGAAACCCATTCGCGGGCGGCCTTGAACTCATCGATGGCCGCGCGGGGAAACGAGCGCGAGCGCGCGAGGTAGCTCCAGAACCTGGAGCGCGGAAGGAACGCCGAATCGCCGTGGTACACAGGCGCGAGGTTCTTGAGCCAGAACCGGCCGTAATCGGCGTCCGGCGTCGTGTCCTCGTCAAGCGGCGCCTCCTCGTACTTCAGCCTGAGAGCCTGGGCGTACCGTATCGATTCGCCCCAAAGCCATGTACGTATGCCGAAGTCCAGTTTTTGCCAGTAGGGATTCGATATGGTCCAGTCGAAGCCGCCCAGGGAGGCGAACTTCTCCCTGGAATAGATGCCGCACATGTCGAAAGGGTACAGCGATTTCTCGCCGTCGGTTTTCGGCAGCAGGTTGACGACTTTGAATGATTTTCCTGCATGGGCGGGATTTGCGATCGAAGGCAGGAACGATCCGCCGGCATCGGCGAGCGTCGGCACCAGGCACGCCGCATCGAGTTCAACGACCCTGTCGAAGAACCTGCTCGAAAGGGTGCTTGTCGCAAGCCTCATATCGTTCCATATGAGGAGGACGAACGGCGCGGACGATTCACGCATGCCAATATTGGCGCAGACACCCTGGTTGGCCGCCTCGTGCAAGCGGATGAAACGGACTTGCGGAAACCTGGCGGCCAGGCTTTCGAGCTCCGGCGAATCGGCCTCGACCTCGACCGACACTATCGAATCGAAACCCACCTTGACCAGATCCTGCAACAAGGAAGCCCGATACAGCCGAGGCCCTCTATTGAGTACCAATACCGATACCGGGAAACCTCCCGCCGGGGAGGAGCCCCGTCCGCCTCCGATCACTGTATACGTGGGTCGGTACGAATCAAGCGTTAAAGGTATGGTATTCATCGCAACGTCCGCACGGCTCCGGGTAGTCTTCCGAAAGATGCCTTCCGTACCACGATCCTATCCTGTCCCACACGGCCGGGAATCCATCGGCAAACACGTTGCCGACTATCTCCGCGTACCGGAGGTTCCCGGCTGGCACCAGGGAATGCTTGCACGTCGGAACGCTGCCGTCAAGAAGCACGGCCATGTCGCGCGCGAGATGCCGGCACGGGTAACGGCCAAGAGGCGACAGGTCGGCCACCGACCTGTCGGGCAGGCAGCCGGCGAACGAATCGTATTTCTGGATTATCACCTTGTCGCCCAGCTTTTTCCAGCCGCGGTAGAACGCCTCGAGGCCTCCCTCGTTCTCTTTCATGCGGACGGCCTGGACGTGCACCCTGCCCGGCGCGGCGCGGAGCATCCGTTCCGCGAAGACAGTCGCCTCGTCCTGGCCATCGCCCCTCAACGCCAGGTAGCCAGCGCGGTCCGCATCGTCGAGCGAGACTATCCACTGTATGCGCTCGCCGTAATCCGCGGCGAGCGCCTCGGCGAGTCCAGTGGCCCAGCCGATGCCGCTGGTTTCGACGATAAGCGTGAAACGCGGCCTGGCCATCACGGCGCCGACAATTCCCCGGAAATCAGGGTGTCTCGACGGCTCGCCCCACAACGACACATCGACGACAAGATCGTCGCACAACTCATGCGCCTGCGCCATAAGAGCTTCGAAGCGCTCCACCGGCATAACGGCGTCGAGCTTCCTCGGGTCGCCGACCATGGCGGGATACGGGCAGTACGAGCACTCTTGCGGGCAAGCCGCGGCGATCTGGACCCAGAGGAAGGCCGGAATCGATCGCAGGAGTTCCGGGTGGGCCGGCAGGACTCTGGTCACGTCGCTGGCAGTACGCGCGCCGAGGGCCCACAAACGCTCGGCGGACAGCGTGTTTCGCTTCGTATCGCAGGTCGGAGCAAAGCGGTACGAACGCACATCGACAGGCGAAAGATGCGTTTCGATGTCGTACGAGTTGATGTCCTTCTGTATGACCGCGAACAAGCCGTCCCGGTCGGCCGGCGCGTCGTGCCTTCCGGCGAGCTCGACGAGGTTGGGCAGCGAACGAACCGCGAGCAGCTCGGGGGCGAAGCCCGGCGGATAGCCGTCGGCGAACGTGTATTCCGCCCGGTACTTCTCGTGCAGGCCCAGTAGCGTCTCCGTCAACGCCGCGTCGGTGAATGGCGAATCCGCGTGCATGTAGAGCACAGCCGATGCCGTCGCGTGCGATGACGCGAAAGCGGCGCACTCGGAGAGCACGCCGCGCATCGTCCAGGCGTCCTTCCGGATCACCCGACAACCTGGATCCGCAACGGCGGACGGACCGGCCAGTACCAGCAAACCGCCCTCCGGCGCGATGGAACGCCCAAGCCGCAGCACCCTGTCGAAGGCGCTCGGGCCGCCGGCGAAAGGCCGGGTCGCGTATTCGTTTACCTGCGTCGCGTTTATTATCGCTAGTGTTTCCATATTCATTAAGAGTATCGGCCCGCGGAGGCGCTCCCGTTAGCCGTGAATATTGCCTCGATTTTTTGTCTTCTAAAGGCCAATTTGCTGGACAGCTACACTCCATTGCGCTATATTCACCTTTCCATACCATCGGTTGTATGATATACGGCAAATACTACGGGGGCATAGCATGAAGATAGAGCGACGGTTCACAAAGGCGGGAAAAGGTCCGTACGAGGGTATCCAGTGGGAACGCAGGGTATCCGAGATCCGCAATCCTGACGGCAGGTCCGTTTTCCGGATGGACGGCGTCATAGTACCTTCCACCTGGAGCCAGATCGCCACCGATATAATCGCCCAGAAATACTTCCGCAAGGCTGGAGTGCCGGCTGACAAGGCCGAGGCCTGGAGATCATGGACGCCAGCAGACCAGCAGGCACTGGCCGGACCATCCCCGAACCCGGATTCCGAGCACGACGCCAGGCAGGTATTCCACAGGCTCGCGGCGACATGGGTGGCCTGGGGCAAGAAGGCGGGCTATTTCGACACCGAAGCCGACGAACGCGCCTACTACGACGAGATGTGCCACATGCTCGCCTCCCAGGCAGGCGCGCCCAACAGCCCCCAGTGGTTCAATACCGGGCTGCACGCTGTCTATGGCCTCGAAGGACCCGCGCAGGGCCACTACTACGTGGATCCGGAAAGCGACGAGGTCGTCAAGTCGACGAGCGCGTACGAGCGGCCGCAGCCGCATGCGTGTTTCATCCTCAATGTAGAAGACGACCTCGTCAACGAGGGCGGTATCATGGATCTTGTCGAGCGCGAGGCCAGGCTGTTTAAATACGGATCCGGCACCGGCTCGAACTTCTAGAAGATACGCGGCTCCAACGAACCCCTCTCGGGCGGAGGCGTGTCGAGCGGGCTATTGTCGTTCCTAAAGATCGCCGACCGTTCGGCCGCGGCGATAAAGTCGGGCGGCACCACAAGGCGCGCGGCGAAGATGGTGATACTCGACGCTGACCACCCGGACATAGAGACTTTCGTCGACTGGAAGGCCGGCGAGGAATACAAGGTCGCGAGCCTCGTCACCGGGAGCAGGGCGCTGAGAAGCTATACGACGGCGATGCGCGACGCGGCCGCGAGGGTCGACGTGCCGGCGGCGGAACGGCTGTCTCTGGAGGCCAACCCCCACCTGAGGGCGGCCGCCAAGCAAG
>CAZKJA010000289.1:0-5265 GCA_964552925.1 uncultured Treponemataceae bacterium | reverse complement strand
CATGTACGGCCGTTTCTTCTGGCCATCGGAGTCGATATAAGTCATGTCGAATCGCTCGGGCTCGTTGAAGTCGAATTGGATGGTGGTCAGTTGCCACTCGCGGCCGATCGCGTCCTTGACCTTGAGGTCGATCTTGGGGCCGTAGAACGC
This sequence comes from uncultured Treponemataceae bacterium, assembly GCA_964552925.1. Classification (GTDB taxonomy): domain Bacteria; phylum Spirochaetota; class Spirochaetia; order Treponematales; family UBA12059; genus SZUA-370. The sequence continues at coordinate 5,115 of CAZKJA010000289.1, read as the reverse complement.
CCCGCCGCCCTCGTCCATCTCGTAAGCCAGGCCCTCCTTGTCGACCGCCTTGCGCAGGCTCTCGAGAGCGGTGTCCCACATCTGTGGCGCCCCGACGGCTCCATCACCCGCGGGCTTGGTCGCCAGGTAGGCCTTGATATCCTTGAATCCGAGGGTCTTGTGCATAAAGAGGCTGAAGCGTAGCACCTCGGCTATCTCGTCCTCGATCTGCTCGGGGGTGCAGATGATGTGCGCGTCGTCCTGGGTGAAGCCCCGGACGCGCATCAGGCCGTGCAGGGTGCCCGAACGCTCGTAGCGGTACACGGTGCCGAGCTCGGCCCAGCGCAGGGGCAGGTCGCGGTACGAATGCACGCCGTTCTTGTATATCATTATGTGGAAGGGGCAATTCATCGGCTTGAGGTAGTAATCGTCCTCGTCGATCTTCATCGGCGAATACATGCCAGCCTTGTAGAAGCCGAGGTGACCGGAGGTCTCCCACAGCCAACTCTTGCCGATGTGCGGGGTAAAGAGGATCTCGTAGCCGTTCCTGTAGTGCTCGTCCCGCCACCAGTTCTCCAGCTCGACGCGGAACCGTCCTCCCTTGGGATGCCAGTAGACGAGGCCGGGACCCGCTTCCTCGTGGGTGCTGAAGAGGTCGAGTTCCTTGCCCAAGCGGCGGTTGTCGCGCTTCTCCGCTTCCTCGAGCATCTTCAGGTGCGCTTCCAGGTCGGCCTTGCTGCCGAAGGCGTACGCGTAGATACGGGTGAGCATAGGACGCTTCTCGTCGCCGCGCCAGTACGCGCCCGCAATCGAGCGCAGCTTGAAGGCGTCTGGCCGCAAGTCGCGGGTCGAGTCGACGTGGGGTCCCCGGCATAGATCCTTGAAGACGCCCTGCTCGTATATGGTGATGGTGCCGTCGTCGAGGCCCTCGATCAGCTCGAGCTTGAACGGCTCGTCGGCGAACATCGCCTTCGCCTCGGCCTTGCCCACCTCGACGCGCTTGAACGGTACGTTGGCGGAGATGATCCGGCGCATCTCCTTCTCAATCGCCGGCAGGTCCTCGGGCACGATGGGCGCGGGGAACTGGAAGTCGTAATAGAAGCCATCCTCTATCGCCGGTCCGATGGCTACTTTCGTACCCGGGTACAGCTTGATTACGGCCTCGGCCATGACGTGGGACAGGGAGTGGCGTACGGTTTCGACTGGGTGACTCATAGGGTACTCCTCGGACGGGAACAGTCCGCGGGATGCGTCCGCACGCTACCCCGCCCGGAATGCAATCCCGGCGTTGATTCGTAAGGACGAATTCCGTAGGGAATCCGCGGTACCACCTTACTTCGGGCCAGCAAAACCCGCTCTTTGAATGCTGTTACGGGCGCTCCCGGTCCGCATTACCAGCCTTTGTCGTGGCGTTCACGCGGACGGCTCCGGAGTGGTGTTCATCGGAGTGTCGCCGGGCCCCTTGCAGCCTCGGGGTGCCCTCTCTGGCGGCGCGCATTACCGATTACTCGTCTCCATCAAAGCTTGTCGCATAGGATATTGTGCTCATCGATCTCGTTAGTCAAGCCGAATACCCTGATCGCGACCGGCGGGCTGCCTCGGGAAGCGTATGGTCCAGTCGGTACCACCCTGCCTGGAGAGCTCCCATACCCCATGCAGCTGGGCTGTCAATGACACAATAAGCTGCAAACCCAGGGTTTCGGCGGATCCCGGCTCTATGTCCGCCGGCAAGCCGATCCCGTTGTCGAGGATGCCCAGGGTAATCATGCCATCCTCCCCGATCGATGTCGAGACGGTTATCACCGGATTGAGCTGCCCAGGGGCGAAGGCGTACTTGATCGCGTTGGTAAAAAGCTCGTTGATTATCAAACCGCAGGGTATAGCCAAGTCGATATCGAGATAGATCTCCGCCAGGTCGAGCTTCAACCTGGGACTCGATTCCTTGAAGGCGTACGATGAAAGCAACCATTCGACAATCGTCGATATGTATTCGCCAAGCTCGATGCGCGCGAAATTCTTTGACTCGTAAAGGAGTTCGTGGATAGTCGCCATTACCCTGATCCGGTCGATGGAATCGGCGAAGACTTCCTCGCATTCTGTTGCGCTTCCGGCCTTCAGGGTGAGGAGGCTGATGACGAGCTGCAGGTTGTTTTTTACCCGGTGGTGGATTTCCTTGAGCAGGATCTCCTTCTCGGCGAGGCTGGCGGACATGATGTCTTCATAGCTGCGCGCCGCGCTGACGTCGACGAAGGTGCTCACCATAAAGTCGCCTATGATAGCCGGGTTGGCCATCACGGTCTTCACCGATCCATCCTTGCATGCAAGCCGTCCCTCGAAATTGCGCTCCGGCACAGATCCTGAACGTATTGTCGCCAAGTCGGTCTCCCACATTTCCTTGACGGCGTTCCTGTACGCTTCATCGGGAAATACAAGCGGCCACCACTCGTCGATCGTCCTGATCTCCTGCATCGACCAGCCTATTAGTTCGGTCAAGGCCCTGTTCATCAGGTTGACGCGACCGGATATGTCCAGGACCATAGTCGGCACCGGGATGAAATTGATAAGCCGCTCGAGCCTGCGCTGGTTTTCCTGGATGCGCGTCTCGCGATCCCTGACCGCCTCGACGGCTTCGCGAAAATCCTTTACAAGCGGTTCCAGATCCTTGAAGCCGCCATAGGCAAGCTCGTGATCGTACCGGCCTTCGGCGATGGCTTTGGTATGGATGCGGAGGTACCTGATGTCCCGGTCGAAGTTGAGGAGCACGAGCGCAAGCAATGCTATCACCAGGATGCCTGTCATAAGCATTGAGGCGGCCATGGCGCTTCGGACGTTCCGGACATAGGAAAACGCCTTGTCAGTCGGCGAAGATATCATCGCGATCCAATTGGAGTCATTGTCCAAAGGCGCCCAGCAGACAAGATGGGTCGAGCCGTCAGGTTTTTGCATGACGATGCTGTCGACCGTAGCGCGCGAGGTCTTGTTGAACCAGGGCTCGAGCGCGACGGAACCCCGCTCGGCGACCCGCTTCAAGTCGGAGTGGGCAACAAAATACCCGCTGCCGTCGACAACCGCTATCGTTTCGGCCTCTTTCACGGGCAAGTGCATCAGGTAGCCGCTCAGGGATGCGAGGTTCAGGTAACCGACCGCCAGGCCGTCCCCGTACGGCACGCCCAGTACCGCCGTCGGCATAAAGTCGCCTTCGGCTATGAACGTGGACGACAGGTAAGGCCTGCTTTTACCAATTGACTGTATATAGAAATCGCGTCCCGCAACATCGTGGAACAGTTCTCGCGACCTGGAGGACGCGAACTCGACAATGCCTTGAGTGTTGACGGTGAATACATGACTGAACGAGGGAAACTGCCGTTCGATTCCGTCGACGCCTTCCTGGTTGCGGAACAGACGGTTGCCGAGAAGCCCCAGGGACAATGCATGGCCGTCTATATGGGCCTTTATGTTGTTGGCTATCGTCAAGGTCAACAAGCGGTTCTTGCTTATTGTGTTTTCGTGCATAAGCCCGTCAAAGCGCCTGAGCATGAAAAAGCCGGCCAAGGCGCTTACCAGCAGGATGAAGCCCAGCCCCAGCGCCAATGCGCTCGAGACGCGGAGGTGCGAACGCAGGCGGATCGGCATCGCTGGCGGCGGCTTCCTTCGTGGGAACCAGATGGACAAATGAACCCTCCACGGCGACGACTACGAGCTTCCTTAAGTATCGATCACCGAGAGTTCACTATCAAGCGGCAAGCCGCTGTGCAAACCTGCCGTTTCGCGAAGGATCCACCACCGTCCCCTACCAGGTTTTCAGGGTTCCATTCCGGCTATACGCCGACGCGCGCTCGCGAGGGGCGGTACTACCAGGACCAGGTTGAAGGTCGCGGCGTACATCATCGTCAGGATCGCCACGGCCAGATTCGGTCCCAGCTTCGATGGCTCGGTGAGGTTGCGCAGGACCGCGATGAAACCGAAGGTGGTTCCCAAGGCCCCAAAACACCACAGCACCTTGCTGAAATCCTTGAAGAACGCGACGGACAGTTCGAGCTGGATTCTTGATGCCTCCGCCTGGAACGGCGCCGTAAACGCTGCGCCCATCCCCCTCAAACCATACAGGCACGTAACGAATACCGCCGGCGCCAAAGGAACCAGGAGGAATGACGGTATGTCGATGTATCCCCACCACGACGTCCCTACCAAAGCAAAAATGCCCGCGTACGTCGCCGCGACCACTAGAATCGACGCCACCAACCGCTTGACCATAGATACCTCCTACCGAAATCCCGGAATCAATTCGCCGATCTGAGCGATGCCCCGACCGCCAGCATGAAAGACGTGAATCGTTCCCCCGAGTCCCCGGGGATGCTTGCCGACAATTCGACGGCCAACGGCCTGGACGTCCCGGTGAAAACCACGCCCGCGATGCCCGGCAGAATGCACGCGGCTGCCAATGCCGCTGACAACACGGCCGTCCGCAGGCCTTGGCGTGCGCCGGACTTGCCGCCGGGTTGCCATTCGACCTTGACAACGTGAAGCGCCCGGGCGAGTTCGGCTCCGTGAGGTCGTGGAGGATCCATCTCCATGTACTCCCTCTCGAAGGCCGTCTCCATAGCCTTGTCCAGTCGAGCCCTATCCATACACTCAGTCCTCCCCTACGGCGGTCTTCACGCGCGCCCGAATCCGCCCCACCCTCCAGCGCACTGTCCCGGCGGGCATACCGAGCACCCGGCCGATCTCGGCAGCGCGCATGTGCTCGTAAAACCTCAGCATGGCGATCCGCCGGTCAATATCCGGCAGGGCAGCTATCGCGTACCGGCAGCGGTCCGCGAGGTCCCTTTTCACCGTCTCCGCGGCATGGTCGCCCGGCGCGGGCGGTTCAAACGTCCCGGAACCGCCACCGCCCTCCCCGTCAGGCGCGGCGCCGACGGACAGGTCGGACACCCGGGCGCACTGCCGGACCACATCGGAAAAATGATTAGCCGCGATGCGGTAGACCCAAGGAGCCAAGGGCCTCGCCGGGTCATACGTCCCCAAGGCGCGAAACGCCGCGATCAAGCCGTCCGACACCGCGTCATGACGCTCTGACTCGGGCAACCCGCGGTACGAGACCGCAAAAACATAGAGGCGGCGGTACCATGCTTCCCA
>CAZKJA010000288.1:0-5269 GCA_964552925.1 uncultured Treponemataceae bacterium | reverse complement strand
GGAGTCGAAGCTAGTCGCCGAGCTGAGCGGTATCATCCTTGGAACGGTGCTAGGCTACCTGTCCGATTACCACCGCAAGCTCGATTCGGAACGCACGGCGCGCAAGGAAATCGAAACGGAGCTGAGGCGCGCCTTGCGCGACCGCGAGGCCTTGTTCCGCGAGTTGCATCACCGGGTCAAGAACAACCTGAACCTTGTGAAAAGCATGGTCACGCTGCAATCCACGCGTTCTTCCGACAAGGAGTTCAAGGCGGCGGGGGCCGCCTTGAACGGACGCATCATGACGCTTTCCTTCGTGCACGAACGCCTATACCGCACACCGGAGCTTTCGTCGATATCGATGGACAGCTACCTTGGCGACCTGGCCCACGCGATCGCCAGCGTGACCGGCGACGCGGAGCGTGCGCCCGCGCTTGAGCTCGACCTGCCCCCCCACTCTGCATCGCTCGATATCGCCGTACCGTTGGGGCTTATCGTCAACGAACTGATGACCAACGTTATGCGCCATGCCCGACCGGACGGCAGTCCCGTCCATGTGCAGATTTCCCTTCGCGGCGACGGCGAGCGCCTGGTGCTGACCCTTCGCGACGACGGAGCGGGCTTCCCCGGGCTCGAGCATGGCACAAGGCTACGGATCGAGGATGCCGTGAGACGCTATCCTCAGCGCATGGGGTTCACCCTGCTCGACTTGATGACGATCCAGCTGGGCGGCGAGGGCTGCTTCGAACGACGCGACGGCTGGACCGAGTTCCGGCTGGCCTTCCCGCAGGGCTGAGCGCGGCTAGCCCCGATCCGGGCCAAACCGGAAACGGCGGCGATGGCGGCGCTTGCCCGCTTCTTTTGCGACAACTGCATGATCGCTAGCTGTCTTTTCCCGAGTCAGCTTTGCCGCGCGACGAACAGGCCGGACAGACGCCGTACAGCTGGAGTCGGTGTCCGCTCGAGGTAAAACCGAATTTACGGTACACGGCCTCCTGTGCGCGCTCGATGTCCGGATCGACGAACTCGACGACGGCGCCGCAGGACACGCAGGTCAGGTGGTCGTGGTGGGCCTGGTTGAAGGCGCGCTCGTACTGCCGCACGCCGTCGTCCATGCAGGCTTCGCGCGCCAGCCCGGCGTCGGCGAACAGCTTTACAGTGCGGAAGACAGTCGCCTGCCCGATGCCAGGATCGATGCGCCTCGCGGCTTCATGGATCGCATCCGCGCTGACGTGCGACTGCATGCCAAGAAAAGCCTCGAGTACCGCTTCGCGCGAACGGGTCATCTTGAGTCCGCGTTCCTTCAGGTAGCGCTCGAGCTGGGCTCGTTCGTCACGGATCAAATCGACCTCCATCGATGGCCAACCGCGAAGGATACATCTTGATAACGATTATCATCCAGACACAGCGCTGTCAAGGACAATCGTCCGCGTAAAAACGTTCGCGGGCCTTCACGCGAGCAAGAGCGGCAGGTATACTGCTCTTCATGGCGGCGAGCATCCTATGGTACGACCTTGAAACCTTCGGCCTCGAATCCCGCCACGACAGGATAGCCCAGTTCGCCGGACTCCGCACCGACGAGAACCTTGAACCGGTCTCCGATCGGTTCGTACTGTACAACAAGATAACCGGCGACTACCTGCCCAGCCCCTACGCCTGCCTCGTCCACGGCATTACGCCGCGCGAGACGCTTGAAAAAGGCGTGCGCGAATACGACTTCGCCAAAGCCATCCGCAACGAAATGATGGCGCCGGGGACCTGCGTCGCCGGTTATAATTCCATACGTTTCGACGACGAGTTCATACGCAACCTGCTGTACCGCAACCTGTTCGACCCGTACGAGCGCGAGTGGTCCAACGGCAACACGCGCTGGGACGTGATAGACCTGTTCAGGGCGACTCGCGACCTTAGGCCGGACGGCCTCTCATGGCCCGACGGCCCGGACGGCAAGCCCGACTTCCGCCTCGGCAGCCTCGCGGCCGCGAACGGCGTGGCGCTGGAATCGGCGCACGACGCGTTCCACGACATAAGCGCGACAATAAGCTTGGCGAAGCTGGTGAAGAAGGCGCAACCGCGGCTCTACGACTGGTACTGGCGCCACCGCACGCGAGACTCCCTGCGCCCGCTCGTCAACCTGGCCGAACGCGAGCCGCTCGTGCACACGGCGGCCCAGTACACGAGTTCCCTCGGCTGCACCACTATTATCGCGCCGGTCGGCATGATCCCCGGCAGGCGCGACGGCCTGGTCGCGATGGACCTGCGCTACGATCCGGCGCCGCTCGTCGACCTCGGCGTCGAGGAGATACAACGGCGCGTATTCACCCGCAAGGACCAGCTCGATGACGGCGAACGCATCCCGCTCGTCGAGGTCCGCCTCGGACGAAGCCCCTACCTGGCGCCGCTTTCGACGATGGACGCCGCCGCGGCCGAAAGGCTCGGACTCGACCTCGAGCTGGCGCGGAAGAGGACAGCCGACCTCGCGCGCGAGCCTGAGCTGATCCAGAAGCTGCAAGCCGTCTTCTCTTCGCCCCCGCAGGACGCCGTCGACGCGGACCCAGAGTACCGCATCTACTCCGGCGGCTTCTTCCGCGACGAGGACAAGGACGCTATGTACGCCGTCCACGAGGCGATCGCCACGCTCGGTCCCGCGGAAGCAAGACCGCAAGCCTACGCCATGCCCTTCATCGACGAACGACTGCCGCAGCTTGTAAGGCGGCTCTTCGCCAGGAACTGGCCGGAAACCCTGTCGCAGGCCGAACGGGCGCGCTGGCGCAGCTTTTGCGCAGGCAGGCTGCTCTGTCCCCGGCTCGAAGGCGCTACCGACCTCGCGGTGTTCTCGAAGACCGTCGAGGCGCTGATCGCCAACCTCGACACCCCGGCACAGGACAAGCCGGTGCTGCTCGAGCTGCTCGAATACCGCGGCACGCTCGAGCGCGATATCCTGTCGTACGAGAACGCCGCGCCCGCCAAGGCCGGCAGGCGCTGAACGTGGCCCCGCTGACGCACGATGACAGACGCTTCTATTCCGACCTGGTCCGCATAGCCCTGCCGATAGCGCTTCAGAATATGGTCACCTCGAGCGTCAACATGCTCGACACTGTGATGGTCGGGAGGCTCGGGGCCGCCGAGCTCTCCGCGGTAGGCCTGGGCAACCAGATATGGTTCCTGCTTATGCTGTTCCTGTTCGGCACCTCGAGCGGCTCTGGCGTATTCACGGCGCAATTCTGGGGCAAGCGCGACATACCAGGCGTAAGGAAGACCACAGGCTTGTCGATGATGTTGGGGATAGGGATGGGATTGCTGTTCATGGCGCTTGCCCTCGCGTTCCCGCGCTTCCTCATCGGCTTGTATTCGAAGGACGCGGCAGTCATCGAATTCGGCGCTCGCTACCTCCGGCGGGTGGCGCCGAGCTTCCCCTTCGCCGCCGCGAGTTTCGCGTTCTCGCTGGCGCTCAGGGGCGTCGAGCGCGTCCGCCTGCCTCTCGTCGCGACCGTGATATCGCTGTTCGCCAACGCCCTGCTCAACTACATCCTGATTTTCGGCAGGTTCGGCGCACCGGCGCTCGGCGTCGCGGGCGCCGCGTATGCGACTGTGATATCGCGCATCATCGAGGCCGCCATCATTTTCATCAGCGCCTACGCGAGGCAACTTGCCCCGGCGGGCAAGCTGCGCGAGCTAACGGCGTGGCGGGGCGGCTTCCTGCCGCGCTTCATGGTCGTGGTCCTGCCGGTGATCGTCAACGAGATCACCTGGTCGCTCGGCATTACAACGTACAACGCCGTGATGGCGCGGATAGGCACCGAGGCGATAGCGGCGTATACGGTGACCAACACGGTCGGCCAACTCGCGATGGTCCTGTTCCTGGGAACTGCCAACGCGGCGGCGATCATGATAGGCAAGCTCATAGGCGCGGGCGACAGGGACAGAGCTTTCGCGTGGGCGCGGCGTTTCGCCATCATGGCGCCGATAATAGGCATCGTCGTCGGCGCTTTTCTCGTGCCGGCGAGCTTCGCGCTCCCGTGGCTGTTCGCCATCGGAGCGGAGCCTTTGCGGCAAGCCAGGCTGATGCTGGTCGCGCTCGCCTTCGTGTTCCCCTTCAAGGTGTTCAACCTGCACGTGATAATAGGCATCTGCCGCTCCGGCGGCGATACCCGCTTTGGCGCTTTTTTCGATATATTCGGCATCTGGGCCATAGGAGTACCGCTTGCCGTCATCGGCGCCTTCGTCCTCAGGCTCGAACCGTGGATCGTGTTCGCCATGCTCAATTCCGAAGAACTCGCCAAGAGCGGCTTCGGGTTATGGCGCCTCGCGACCAAGCGCTGGCTCAACGACGTCACGGTATGAACCCGTCGGTGTCCAAGGAGAATTGAAAATGGAAGATGAACGAAGCTCGACGCTCGGCCACGACAAAAACACTGGAAGCGCTTCGCAGCCAGGCGCCGGCCAGGACGGCATCGAGGGCATCGTGTATCCAGTGGAATTCGAACTTCGGGTGATTTACCTGCTTGAAGCCGGATCAACCCTCGCCGCCGACTTGCACAGGGTGCTGCTCGACAGACACGCGTCCATCGGGGCGGTCCGCGAACTCGCGGCGCCAGAGGGCAAGACAGTGCCCGGCGGCAAGTACGGCCGGCTCGCATGCCCCGTCAGGTTCGAGGACAAGGACGCCATGTACGCGGCCTACGCGGCCGTCGGAGCACTGCCCGGCGTCAAGACGGTGTTGTGAAGAAGCCCCGTGACCAAGGTCGGCCAGGCCGCCCCGACCGGCACGTCGAGTTCCTGTACGAGGACGACGACATCGTAGCCGTCGACAAACCGTGCGGACTCCCGACGATTTCCCCGGAAGGTTCCAGGTCGAGGAGCCTCTACGACATAGTCACTTCGCACATCCAGCGGCGTAACCCCAAGGGCCGGGCAGCCGTCGTGCACCGCCTCGACCGCGACACCTCGGGCGTCATCGTATTCGCCAAGAATGCCCGCGCCAAGACCGCCCTGATGTCAACCTGGAACGAATCTGTCGACGAGCGGCTCTACGTGGCGCTTGCAGAGGGCTCGCCACCGGAAGCAGAAGGCGTGCTCGATTCCTGGCTGTCGGAGCACGACCCATTCCGCGTGCGACAGGTGCCGCCGGGAACCCGGGGCGCCTTGCGCGCCGTCACGAGGTACAGACTAGTCGCCGAGGGCGACGGCCTGTCCCTCCTCGAGGTGTCGCTGGAGACCGGGCGCCGGCACCAGATCCGCGCCCAGCTGGCCGCAATCGGCTGTCCGGTCGCCGGAGACGAACGCTACG
>CAZKJA010000287.1:4603-5297 GCA_964552925.1 uncultured Treponemataceae bacterium | reverse complement strand
GTTTCCAGTTCGGTCTGGTTGTTCGCCGAGGTGATCCGCGCGCCAAGCTCATGATACTGGGAGAACTGCGGAGAATTGATGTCGAAGCCGATGAAGCTCAACAGTTGCGTCGAGGTCCTGACTTTCATCTCCTTTGTGGATTTATCGTTCCGGTTCGCGTAGATCGCGCCAATGACGTCCGCAGGCTCTGGCAGACGGTTGTTTTCCCCGTCCGTTACCAGTATCAGGCTGTTGAAGATGGTCCCCGACTGGGCCAGGAGCGCGCTGCCTTTTTCCAGTCCAGCGCCGATCGCGGTGCCGGCCTTGGGCTCGAAATTACTCGGAACGCACATGGACAGCAGCTTCATATACCCTTCCTCGGTCAATTCCGTCAAAGGAAGGATGACCTCGGCCGCGTCGCTGAAACGAAGGAGCGCTACCTTTATGGTCAAGTCTTTTTGCTTGGCCGCGAGCTTCCATAGGTATTCGGAAACGGTGACGAGCGCCCTCGTCGCCTGGAGGAATTTACGATCGCCTCCGGAGCCTGGGCTGTTCGCCATCGAGCCGGAAACGTCCACCGCCAGGACGATGGAAATGCCGAAGTCGTCGACGAAGTTCATCCCCGCGTCGAAGTCGTCGCCCAGGCTCAGACGGTATCCTTGTTCCTTTACGGGGGGCGCTTCCTGAACGGTTACCGGGGCTTTTCTTTCGCAAC
>CAZKJA010000287.1:0-4593 GCA_964552925.1 uncultured Treponemataceae bacterium | reverse complement strand
CAGTATCGCGATCTTTTTCATCGATCACTCCAGGGATATGAATCGGACTTCGACCCTGCGGTTCTTGGCCGGGTCGCTCGCATCGATGGGTTCGTCCCAGCCTTTGCCTTCGGTGAAGATGCGTTGCGGATCGATGCCGTATTTTTCCACGAGGACCTTCTTTACGAACTCCGCCCGTTTTTTGGAGATCAGTTTGGCCTGCGCGCTCGCCTCGATGAACGCCTGGTTTCCCCGCGCCTTGAAATCGGCGACCTTGGCTGTATCCAGATGACCGACGAGCTTCATCACGGTGGTCGCGAGGAATTTCGTCTGCTCCGCTACCTTATTGAGCAACGCGATGTTCTCTTTGCTCTCTACGGAATCGGACGCGAGGCTGAAATCAAGTTTTTGCGCCTCGAAATACAGCTGGACGTCATTCGTGAGCACGACCCGCTGTTCTTCCAGATCGGCGATATCGAAGGAGGCTTTCTTGTTGAAGGAATCCGCGATCAAGTTCTTTTGCGATGCGAACAGGCCTTTCTTGTCGATCCCCTGGATGATCTTGTTTCCCAGAACGCGCTCCGCGTCGTATGACGCCGTCGCGGGCAACGAACCGAGTTGTTTGTAGTACTCCTGCGCCAGGAGGAAAATCTTGTGGGCGCCGATGGGGTTCCCGTCATCGAAGAACATTTTCGATTCGGGGAAATTGGCGATATGCACGTCCTTCAGCATCGACTGGGCCTCTCCCGCGCCCGAGAGCTTGTAGAACGCCGCCATATCGTTGAAAGTCGTCGGCCCTATCGACTGCGATCCTTCGATCATTGCTTCCACGAACGCGGTCATCATCTCCGGTTTGTCCTGGAGCAGGTCGCTCCGCACGATGTACGTGTCCGCGATGAGCTGGTTGGCGTCCTTGGATGAAATGAGGAGTCTCGTATCGGGAACGTGGTTCGCCGACGTCGAATTGGTCACTTCATCGATGAATGGCGTCCAGGATACCCACGCGACGATCCGTTCGTCCTTTTTGAACAGCTGCAGGGCCTTGTCTCCGTCGTCCACCCAAACAACCTTCACGTCCTGCCCGCTCATGCCGTTCTGGGCCAGGTACCAGAGGAGCATGAAGCTGTAGGGGGTATTGCTTGAGGTCAATATAATCTTGTTCCGCAAGTCGGAAGGATGCTTTATCGTGTTTTTGACCAGGATGCCGTCGCCGCCGGAGGACCAGTCGAAGAGGCCGAGAACCTTGGGCAGTATTCGCTTGTCGGATCTGAGGGCGTCGTAGAGAAGGGGGAGGCTGTCCATGGGCGCCCAGATGATAGGGTACCGTCCCGCGGCGTAACCCTGCAGCTGCGCCGACGCGCTCTCCTCCGATACTATCTCGACCGCGAATTTTCCCTTCTTGTAGAACAGGGAATCCTTGTTCGGCTTTACGCCGTTGTTGGCGGCGAAAAGCGCGGCATAGCCGCCCCAGGTATCGAGCGGTATCCTTAAAAGGGGTACCGGTCCATCGCCGAGGTCGACGGAAGACAGTTGATACCCGCCGACGCCGGAGACGACGAGGGGTTCGATCTTGGCGTAGGTCAAATCGCCGGAACTTGCCGTATTTTTTCCGATACTGTTCCCCGGTTTCCCGAAGATGGTTTTGTAGCCTACGCCGATTCCGACGGCGATGACGATGATGAGTACGCCCAATAGAATACGTTTCATTTTTTACGTCTCCCTCAACCGCGGACCGCGGCGAGCTTGTTCTTCAGATCCGATTCAAGCTTGCGAAGTTCGGTCTCCGCCTGAGCCCGTTTGGTCTTTCCGTCTTCCTGAATACGGATGGTTTCCTCTATCGTGGAGATGAGGTCATCGTTCACTTTCCTGAGCGTCTCGATTTCCACTATTCCCCGTTCGGTCTCGGCGGCGATGGCGACCGATCCGGACTTGAGCATTTCCGAGTTCTTTGTAAGCAGTTCATTGGTCGCGTCGGTGACCGCCTTCTGCACGCCAAGGGCTTTTTTCTGCCTAAGGAGGCTTATCGCGATCACGATCTGGTTCTTCCACAGCGGGATGGTCGTCAGGATGGAGCTTTGGATTTTCTCGACGAGCGCCTGATCGTTGTTCTGGATGAGGCGAACCTGGGGAGCGGTTTGGATGGCGATCATCCGCGATAGCTTGAGGTCGTGCAACTTCTTTTCGAATCGCACGAGGAACTGGTTGAAATCGTTCAGCTTCTGCGCGTCCGCCGGATCGCTTGAAGCCTTTGCCGCCGCTTCCATCGCGGGAAGCTTTCCAGAGCGCAACTCCTCGAGCTTCATGATGCCTGCCGCGATGAACAGGTCCAGATCCTTCAGGTATTCTAGGTTTTTCTCGTATAGCTGGTCCAACATGGTGATATCCCGTAAAAGGGTCATGCGGGCCTCGCCGAGTTTATCGATAATCTTCTCGATTTGGGTTTCCAGTTTTTGGTAGCGGGCCATGAAGCGCTGGACGCCGTTCAAGAGTGTGTTCAGCCAATTCTGCCGCGACTCCGAAAGGGATCCGACGTTCACTTCCTTGATCTTGAACATGAGCGAGGTCAGGCTTTCTCCCACGTAACCGGTGTCGTGGGATCGGATCTGCCCCAGCATGGTATCGGCGAAGGAGGACACCTTCGATTGGGCGCCGACGCCGTACTGGATGATCGCCTGCGAATCATCGATTGAAATCGTCTTGGCGATTTCGCGCGCCTTTGCCGTATCCACGTTCGCCGGCAGATTGTCGGCACCGCCAGTCATTTGCACGTCAGTCATCTCATCTCCTCCGCCTATTCTCCCAGGCCTTCCATCTGTATCGTCTTCTCCAAAAGAGACAGTTCTGTATCCAAATCCATGACGTCGTTGTTGAGCAACCGGGCTAGCTGCTTTTCAAAAGCGGCGCCTATGGTATCGAGCATCGATTCGACCCGCTTTAGCGAATTCGAGATTCCGGCGTCCGTAACGTTTTGAGAGGTGAGCTTCACGTACTTGTCCAGGATATTGATCGTCGCGTCCAGATAATAGGAAAGGAATTGCCGCGCGATCTTCAGGTCTTCCGGGTCGCGCTTGATTTCCGCGAGTATCTTCCGCACGGTCACGCACAAGGCGTCCACTTTCGCGTTTACCGCCCGGTTCTTTATCAATTTTCCGTGGTCCTCGATCTCCAGAAGTTTTTTTCTGCCATCCGCCAGGGAAGAGGCGAGATCCGCCGCCTTTTCCAGGATTTCCGCTTTTTTCCTTCTGAATAATACGGCGCCCGAGGCGAAAAAAAGGCCCGAGATGGCGGCCGAGAACGGCAAAGCAATATCGATGAACAGGTAAGAAACGAGAAAAGCGCCCGCCGCGAGGGAGCTTGACAGCACCCAATCGGGAGAATCCCTTGCGGCCCCGTTTTTTTCTTTCACTTCGCTTTCCAATCCTCTTACACGTATTTGCCAATAATACCTACATTCGATCAAGGAAACAATAATGTTTGTTGATCTTGGGGCTCTCCGTTCCCGCATTGAGCGCTTTCAGCGTTCGCCGATCGATCGAAAGAGGATGGCGTAGCCGCCGGCAACCCGGCTGCTGCGCATGTTCCGGGTTTCTTTGGAGCTTTGCCGATATATCGTTCCCAAACCAGCCTTAAATCCGATTCCGTCCTGTGACCCATATCGTTCCCGTACTGAAAGCGATCCCGTTTCCGTACTGGAATTCATGATCTTAAGTAGCAGAACCCATATCGCTTCAGTACCTGTTCGGTAACGGATCCATGCCTTTTCCCTGCCGAAATCATACCTATTCCGCGCCGGATCCATGCTTGTTCAGTACAGAATCTGTACTGGGTTCTTTCCGTTAAAACGTGGGAAACGACGCTCTTTCGGTAGTGGTAACTTTTCCGCATTTCTTGCTATTTGCAAGAAATGCAACGAAGTCCGCACAACTCCTCGAAACTCTTTCAAGATTTGCCTGTATTATCAATCAGTCTCATGATTACTAAAACGCCCGCCCCTGGATGGGACGGGCGCCGGCTGCTATTAGTCTATCAGCCTATCGTGACGATCTCGGGCAGCCTGGCTTCCTTGACGTCCTTCGCGTTGGGCGAGGTGCGGACGATAAGGGCGTACTGTCCCGTGGCCATCCCCGGCGGTACCTCGGCTATGACGGTGCCGGGGCTTACGAGCGCGTACTGGGCCGCGCGGTACTCCTGACCGTTCTTGAACCAGACCCCCTGTTTGGGTACGGCCTTGTCGAACTTCATGTGGTGGCCCCTGATCCGCAGGAAGTCTCCAGGCGATGCCGCCAGTTCCTCGTCCGTGCGTACCGAATGCGCGGAAAGCAAGCGGGGCGCGGCCTTGTCGATGTTCAGCTCGCGGCTGAACCTGACGGACTGCGCCATCTTGATCTCCGAGGACCTGTTGGCCCGGAAGTGCAGCCGCAGGTCGTGGCCGTTTGAAGATGATGCGATGTCGCCGGCGTACGCCGGCTCTGACGTGCCCGTTGGTCGGGGCTTGTGCTGAATCGCTCCCTCGCGAGGGTTGTACTAAGTCTATCGGTATATAATTAATAAAAAATATACACTGCTGTCCGGTTAATTTTCAAATCCTCGAAAACATAGCTGGTTAGAGTCAGG
>CAZKJA010000286.1:0-5308 GCA_964552925.1 uncultured Treponemataceae bacterium | reverse complement strand
TATACCATCAAAGGTACCACGGGACACTCGGCCACAAGGTTCGAGGAACTATCTATTTTTTTTAGTCCGCATGACCTTTTTTCAATCGATCAGGATCTTTCGTGGATTTGACCGTGATAATTAATTACCGGATTCTTTCCAATGCTTTGACTCACGGACTGCCTTGGTCTTTTGCACAGCGTACTTGTCCGAGACGACGAGCAATGTCATGCTTCTGGAGCGCTTGATCCGGTGTCTCGAAGCATGCAAAATAGTCAATCACCTTGCGTTCTTCCCTGCATTCCCCGATGACTTTCCTGTACATTCAAGAATCATGCTCTGTTCATCCTGTCTGTATCGGACAAGACACTAGTTCAGACTGATCAGTGCAAGCCCGGCGAGGGAAAGACCCAGGCCGATACCCCTGACGGGCGTTATGCGTTCCTTGAACACCAATCGGGCCATCAGCACGGTGGGCACCGGGTAGAGTGATACTATGATCGACACGATGGAGAGCATCCCTGAACTTGAGGCAAGGACGAACATGATGTTGGCTACCATATCGAGGATGCCCGCCAGGATCGCGGGAATGAGGCTGCCCTTGTGGATGACCAAGGGCTCGCGCCTCGCCAGCATGACGACGAGCGCCATGGATATCGAGGCGGAGCGGGCCGCGACAAGCGGCCAAAATCCAGAATGTACGCCGGGACGGGAGAGAGCCACGTAGAAGAGCCCGAAACCAAGGCCCGCCACAAGCCCGTGATACAAGGATGATCCGGTACGCTGCCTGTCCGTGCCAATGTTGGCTGAACTCGAGGAGAGAAGGAGTATCGCGGGTACGCAAAGCCCTATACCCAAGAGCGCCAGGATCCCGGGCCGGTCCCCGGAGATCAAGCCCACAGACAGGGGAAGCATCGAACTCAGCAAGGCGGCCGTCGGCGATACGATAGCGACGATGCCCTTTGCAATGCCGCGATACAACGTGACGATTCCGAAAGCTCCGGCAAGGCCTCCGATAAGCCCCCAGACAACATCGGCATGGCCAGGCGGACCCTTCCACATGGCGATCAATGCCACCGCCGCCGTCGCCAGCCCGAAAGCCTGGGATACGACCAGGACGGGAAGTACCTTGCTTTTGCTGGCAGCGTAGCCGCCGGAAAAGTCTCCCAAGCCATAGAATATGGCTGAAGCAAGCGCGAAAAAAAGAAACATCCCACCCTCCCGATACTTTCATGCACTGCTCTGGATGTACACCATACCAAGTTCAGATTAATTAGTACAATTAATCTTTCTAATTATTCATTAGCTGTGTTAATATATCTCATGATTGATTATCGTTTGCTCGAAGCATTCGCGGCGGTTCTTGACGAGGGCGGATTCGACCGCGCAGCTTCCTTTCTGGGCATTACCCAATCGGCGGTATCCCAGCGGATCCGAGCGCTCGAGGATGGCATCGGCCGGATCCTCATCCTCCGCGAGACGCCGCCGCGCGCCACGGCCGACGGTGAACGCCTCCTCCGCCACTATCGTCAGGTGGCGGGTTTGGAGGAGGAGACCATCGCAGACCTAGGCATGAGCGGGGAAGCGGAGTTCCGCCATCTCCCCATCGCAGTGAACGCCGACTCCCTCTCGGTATGGTTTCTCGACGCCATCGCGCCCTTTCTCCTCGAAACCAGGATCACGCTCGAGATATTCGTCGACGACCAGGAGAAAACCATCAGATTTCTGCGGGCCGGAACGGTGGCCGGCTGCATCGCGTCCGAAAAGTTGAATGTGCAGGGTTTTACTTCTACGAACATCGGCGCGTTACGCTACCTGCTGGTCGCCTCTCCCGGCTTTTCCCGACGATGGTTTCCGGACGGCTTTGATCGAGCCTCCGCGGCGACGGCGCCCATCATCCATTTCAACCGCGACGACCAGCTGCAATACCGCGCGCTATTACAGATATTCGGCTCGCCTCAAGTGTCGCCGCCAGCGTATTACATACCCTCCGCCGAGAAGCTCGCCGAGGCGGCGCTGCTCGGTCTGGGCTATGCGATGATGCCGGAAGTACAGGCCGCAAGGGAGATACAGTCAAAAAGGCTCGTGGAACTCGATCCACGGGGCAGGCTCGAAACACCGCTCTATTGGTATCGATGGAATAGACCATCCGAGCTGCTCGAGCGATTTTCGGAAACCATCCTTACGCAAGGGAAACGTCTTTTAGCTTAGCTCGTTAAGGCTTGCTTGTCAGGCCCCGGGTTTCCATCCTGATTCCGCTGGATGCTACGAGGCATTTTCCCGCGGCTTTCGCGCTTGATCGTTCCAGCCGTCTCCGGTCTCTCTCGGCACGTCCCGCGTCTCGATTGACAGCACGTGACGGGTCAGGCAACACTTCGTCCGGGATGATTCAACATCGAGCGATTCGCGGAGGTCGGGAATGACGGGCAACGTCGACGACAGGGCGAGGGGCAGGAAGAACTCGCACAACCGGCTTGCGCTCGGCATCGCCGTCATCGTCAGTACCGCGGTCACCATCGTACTCGCGGTCGCATTCATCGCATCCGGCCTCAACCCCGGTACGGCAGGAAATGCCCCTCGATCTGCTGAAGTTCCTGCTGAGGTCACCGACGCGGCTCGAAGCCCCCGTATAGAGGCTGGCCTCGACGCCCGCCTGCTTCGGGGACTAGCCTTTGCTGTCGCCGGTTTGGGTCTGGCCGCGTGGCTCTGGTTTGGGTACTTGAGACGGTACAACAGTCACCTCCGCCTGATCATCGATACGATGCCCGCGTATGTGTTCGCCAAGGATTCCAAAGGCCGGTACATCCTGGCCAACAACTCCATGGCGTCGTTCTATGGCCTGGAGCCCAATGACATGCTCGGCAAGACCGACGCCGAGCTGCAGGGAGATTCCGACCAAGTGCGTGAATACGAGGCGCAGGACCATGCGGTCATGGAATCGAGGCAGCCGATCTTCATCGCAAAGCATCCGGGCTACCGCTTCGACAGGAGCCCCGGCTGGTTCCAGACGACAAAAGTGCCGTACCGTCGCCCCGGGACAAAGAAAATGGCCTTGCTCGGCGTTACGGTCGATATAACGGATCTCAAGAACGCCGAAACCAGGCTCGAAGAAAGCGAGCGGCGCTATCGCCACCTCGCCCACCACGATCAGCTGACGGGGCTCCCGAACCGGGCCTTGTTCTTCGACCGGCTCGACCAGGCGCTGGCTCTATCCCGTCGGGAACACGCCGGGCTCGCGCTCCTGTTCATCGACCTCGACAAGTTCAAGGACGTCAACGACTCACTGGGGCACGACGCGGGCGACCAGCTCCTGCGCGAGACCGCTTCCAGGATGAATTCATGCATACGGGAATCCGATAGCGCGGGAAGGATAGGCGGGGACGAATTCATCGTATTCCTGCGGGGGACAGAAAACATCCACGCGGCTGAACTCGGAGCCGAGAAACTGCGCGTCGCGCTCGATGCGCCGTTCATGATCTCCGGTCGCGCGGTACGAGTCTCGGCAAGCATCGGCATAGCCCTGTTCCCGGATCATGCTTCCGGAAGCGGCGACCTGGCTCAGCGCGCCGACGCGGCCATGTACCGCTCGAAGGCCCAAGGCCGCAACCGCATCAGCGTCTACGATCCCGCGCTCGATTCTCTGCCATCATGACCGGTGCTTGCTCCGAAGGAGGGGCGTATTGACGGCAGGATTGTCGCCGCGTATTCTATTCAAAGAGGCGATGGAGTCCGCCTTGAACCGCCGCGCCACGCGGCTGATGACTCCTGGCACGGGCGCTTGACCCACCCAGGAGGCACAATGAAATACGGTTGTACCAATCAAATCCGTACTCCACGATGCTTGCACCAAGGGCTCTCATGATGGCTCCTGTCAGAGGAGCTCCTTCGACGAGCCTGAACGACCGCTGGCCGTCCAGGTGCCGTTCGGCACGCAAGAGCAATGCCGGACGGTCCCTCGAGTCGAAATAGCCCGCGGCGAATGATTCGTCGAATAAAACCAGGGAACCAGGCGAAATCCGGTCGGCGATAACGCTCATTCGCTCGAATTCCTCTTCAAGCTTGCCGCCCTGGTTGGAACCTGTGACGACGAAGATACGTTCTGGTCCGGTCAGTTTGAAATCGTTCGGTACTATGGCTTTGGCCAAAGGACTACTTCTGCGCGAGGGCAAGATCGAAGACATCGCGTGCCTCGAGTTCCTTGTCGGTCGCGGAGAGCGCAGGATAGCAGAAGCGAAGTCCCGCCTTCCTGAGCGGATCGATGCACTCAAGCCAGGACAGGTAGAACTGAATCTCCCTCTCGAATGCATCGACCGTGTCGTCGATGAAATGAACAAACTCTCCGTAGAAAAGATCCAAGCGCCGGAAAACATCCGGGTAGAGCCTCGCTACGCAGTGGAGAATTTGGGCTTGCACGTGGTCCAGCCCGGCTGACTCCGTATAGGTACCAAGATAGCTCTTCACGGCTCCCTGGCTGAATCGCTTGAAGGTATCCTCGATATCCGCGCCGTAGTCGGGCTCTGACTCGTACTTCCTGACCCGCATGCCCAGGTCCTTTATCGTGACACAGTAGTGAATCTCCTCGAGTTCGCGCTTGATCGCGCAAGCTTCCGCCGAGAAGGAGCAGAATGCCTCCGATACGGCGTGTGCTCCAAGATAGGCCGAGAAGGTTCCCAAGCCCAGCGACTTCGGTCCGGCCTTGACAAGGTCGCGGGATAGATTCCGGACGGTATCGCTGTATGCAAGCGCGGCTTCCAGAAACCAGGTCTTCCGTGGTACGGGCTGTGGATTTTATCGAGCGAGCCAATAATGCGTCGCATGCCCCGCATCTGCCCGCTGAATTCAAGGAACGGCATCATAAGACCCAAGTCCTCGATGTCTTTGAATACTGCCTGGCGACACTGGACCTCATCTACGGTCGAGAGCGCCCTATGATAGACGCTGGCAAGCTTGTACTGTTTTGCTAGTTCCTCGAACCTTGTGGCTGACTACTCTTGAACACCGCAGGGAGTACATTGTGACTGCTAGCTATACCATCAAAGGTACCACGGGACACTCGGCCACAAGGTTCGAGGAACTATCTACTGTTTTCTTGATACCGAGATCGTGCCCACTACCTGATCGAGGTCGAGGTCCTGGAAATAAGACGGCTCGTCGCAAACGATTGTCCTTCGTGGATCATCCGCATGCTCAAACAGAACGCTGATCGATATCATGGCGACTCCTTCCGAAATATAAGGCCCACGACCTCAGTGGCCGTCGGAAGGAGTCGTCAGCGGCGGCGCCGCGGGTCGGGCAAAAGCCCCGGGGGAACTCCATCACCCCCAGGCGG
>CAZKJA010000285.1:0-5320 GCA_964552925.1 uncultured Treponemataceae bacterium | reverse complement strand
CCGTTCCACGCGGTCGAGAGCCTCCTCGCTGGCTCCTGGCATCGCCTGGAGGAATAGCCCCCCCGCCCCCGCGACCCGGCCATCCGCGTCAAAATGGAGCCCGACCGTGAACGAGCTCCTCGTCTGCTCAGACAGGTGGTAGTACCATGCGAGGTCTTCCGCTATCCTGCCGCTGCGAAGCGCGGATGTCCCCGTCACCGGTTCAGTTCTGCCTGCCATTATGCGGGTCAGCGATATGGTACCCGCACCGACAAGAGGCGCCGTGTCCAGACTACCCGGAGGGGTATCCAACGCGAAGGGCGATTCGAAGAGCCTGCCCCGAACGTCGCCGTCGGCGTTGCATTCTACAGAAAAGCCGCCGGCCGGACCATCGCCCTCGACCTTGAGCACGATGCGGTCTTCGCCTTTTATTGTCGCCGACAACAGGGACGAGGCTATGAACGCCTTGCCGAGCACCATAGTCTCGAGCACGCCAAGACGATGGGACTCCCGCATTCGTGCGACCATCGCCGTGTTCGAGGAAAGCACGCCCCTGATGGTATCGGCCTCGAGCAAAAATACCGTCAAACCGTCGGGAGGCAGCTCCGCGAGATGCTTCGAAAGGACGTAGTCATCGAATCTCGGCTCTATCACCAAAACCTCCAAAATTAAGGCGCGATACACTTACAATATAACAAAATAGAAACCATTTTTTATGCATAAGCGGCTTGACTTGCGATATAATGCTTTAATAGGGTCGCCACCGAATATAGAGCGGGTCGCAATGTTGCCCGGCGGCTTTTGGATCGGTCGGCGAAGTGCCCAAAAAATAGCTTTTTGCCATGGATCACAGAAAACCCGGGGGGGTAGGAATGTACGGACATCGAAAGCGGCTCGCGCTGGCCATCGCATCAATTCTCTCGGCCTTTTGCCTGGCTTTACCTGCATCGGCCCAGGATGTGCGCGTCCGATTTGCCCCCGACGTATTGATTCCCATTTCCGATAGCGACGTCTTCGGCATCGGGGGTGGGGGTTCGTTTGTAATGGACATCGATTTCTTCGATTTCCTGGCTCCCTACCTTGGAGCGGATGTGCGTTTGGTCGCTTCCGCCGCGAGCAATCTGGACAGTTCCCTGTTCCTCGCTTCAGGCGGCGGCGGACTGGGCTTCTTCACGTTCCCGCTACCCCGGCTCAAACTTGGCGCCTCGGCGGGTACCGGCATTTACATCGGCTCATACACCGACGCGACCGGGGAGGCGATCCCCACCGGCAACATGTTCTGGCGGACGGGCGCGGAACTCGGTTATCGCTTCAGCCCGGCGCTTACCGTTTCGGCGGCGGCTTCATATATCGACTTCATGCGCAAATCCGAATCCCTCTACAAAGGCATAGCCATTTCAATCGTGGCAGACCTCGGCTTTGGCACGAGCTCGAAAGAGGGACGCGCGACGCTCCAGTCGGCGGAATCGGTGCCGGTCTATCCCATAGCCGCCGTCGAATACGCGAAGAACCCCTTCGGTTCGGTGACCATCCGCAACGCCGAGAGCGCCGAAATCCGCAACATCGAGATTTGGTTTCATTCGGAAGGCTACACCACGGGACCGGTCCTCTGCGCGAAGGTACCCTACCTGCCAAAGGGATCGACGACCGAGGCCCCGCTGCTGGCAAGTTTCTCCGAACAGGTAATGGCCGTCACCGAGAACGTTCGCGTACGCGGAGAAATCAGGATCCTGTACACGCTCCTTGGCGAATCCAGGACGGCCAAGGCGGAGACGACAATCTCTATCCTCAACCGCAACTCGCTGACATGGTCCGACCCCAAGATACTCGCCTCGTTCGTCAGCCCCAACGACCCTGCCGTGCTAGACTCGAGTAAGTTCGTCGCAGGCGTCGTCCGTTCCAGGGCCAGAACGGAACTCGATTCGAACCTGCAATACGCGCTGGGTATTTTCGAGGGTCTCAGGTTGACCGGCATAGCGTGGGCGGCCGACCCCCAGACGCCATACGTGAAGCTGCGCGCATCGTCCACCGAGGTCGACTACGTGCAGTACCCGTTCCAGACTCTCGCGTACCGCGGCGGAGACTCGGATGACCTGGCCGTGCTGTACGCGGCCGAACTTGAATCCATCGGCGTTTCCGCGGCGCTTATACCGCTCAACGG
The DNA here is from genome assembly GCA_964552925.1 of uncultured Treponemataceae bacterium. Taxonomy (GTDB): domain Bacteria; phylum Spirochaetota; class Spirochaetia; order Treponematales; family UBA12059; genus SZUA-370. Next base: position 3,180 of record CAZKJA010000285.1, on the reverse strand, counting down.
CGAAGTCCTGGCGGCATTCAAGATGAGCCACGAAGAAGCCGCCACGAAAACCTCCTTCTCGGATTCCGGCGACTTCCTGTTCATCGACGGCGAAGCATGGGTTCCAGTCCGCGTGTCGCTCCTACGCGAAGGCTTCCTCCGCGCGTGGAGCGAGGGTTCCGCCCTCGTAAAGGCGAACGCGGACTCGCGGGACCGATTCTACCGGCTGTCGGACGCCTGGCGCCGCTACCCGCCCGCCGGCGTGCCCGGCATCCAGTCGACCGCGAGGAAGCCGTCCGAAGAGCAGGTCCGCGCGGCGTTCGACAACGCGGTGTCCCTGGTGGTGGCCAAGGAAGTCCTGCCCAGGGCGCAGCGCATGCGCGCATCCTTCGATGCAGACGGGGGAAACGGCAGGCAGCGGAACTCGCTGGGCGTGCTGTACGCCCGCTACGGCATGTACCCGGAAGCCTTGGCGGAGTTCCAGGCTTCGGCGAGGTTCGGCTACGACAAGGCCGCGGTTAATATCGGAAACGTCGCGTTCCTGATGGCCGATTACAAGACCGCGGCAGCCTGGTTCGAGAAAGCGACGAGCGCTTCGCCGTCGGATGTCTCGGCGATCATAGGCTTGGCGCGCTCGTTGTACGAGCTTGACCGCTACGATGAGGCCGACGAGCTCTTCCGCAAGGCCGCCAACATCGTACCCGAACTCGCCGAACGCTACGGTTACCTATCTGCCCGGTTGACCGGCTCGACCGCCCGCGCGTCCGCGGTGATGGACCGGGGCGGCGGTATGCTATGGGACGAGTGATAGCGGCGCTAAAAATCCAGGTTCGAGGCGGAGCTGAATGAAAAATAAGAACCATGCCAGGCTGGTAATACTTGCGGCAAGCGCAATCTCCGGTGGCGCCGTCGGCAGCGTCGGCGCACAAAGCCTGTCGCCCGCAGGCGAGCCTTCCCCCGTCGGACCGGCAGTAGGAAGCTCGACGGGCGCACGGCTTGGCATCTCCGGGGCGGCCGACGGCTGGTTCCCCAAGACCCTGGACGCCGACTCCGACATAGCCTTCGCGTTGGGCGGCACGGCCCAGCTCTCATTCGCGGCCCTGCCCTTCCTCGAGGCGCTCGGCCGCGCCGGCGTCTACTCGATGACGCTCGACTCCAATGAATCGGTGCTGTACATCGGCGGGGCCGCGGGCCTTGGCTACGTGGCCAGGTTATTCGAGCGCACGTCCGTAGGCGTGAGCGCGTGGGCAGGACTCGGCAAGGTCCCCTACGAGGGCCAATCGCTGGGCCTGTACGAACTGGGCGCGAGGCTCGAGACTAGCTTCCGGCTTACCGCCGCGATGAGCCTCGGGGTCTCGGCCGGCTACGAGCACCTGGCCAACCCGTTCACCGGCACCTTCCTCGACGCGATAAGCGCGGGGATCAGGCTCAAGCTCGCGCCGGCTGAACTGCGCCGCGAGCGAGTGAACCTCGCGTTCAAGAAAGTCGAAACCCAGGCTATCTTCCCGGTGTTCCGCTCGTGGTACGACGCCGAACCGCTCGGTGCCGTCACGATACGCAACGACGAGGACAGCGCGATAGAGAACGTCCGCGTCTCCTTCTACGCTCCGGAGTACATGGGCGGCCCCAGGCTCTGCCAGGTCGTCCCGCGCGTGGAGCGCGGCGCCACCGTCACGGTCCCGCTGTACGCGGTCTTCGACGAGCGCATCCTCACGCTTACGGAAAACGGCACGACGAGCGCCGAAATAGATGTCGAATACACCTTCCTCGGAGCGCATCGCTCGGCGAAGGAGGGCTTGTCCCTATCGCTGCACCACCGCAACGCGATGTCGTGGGAAGACGACCGCCGCGCCGCCGCCTTCGTGTCGCCCACCGATCCCGCGGCTTTGTGGTTCTCGCGCTACGCATCGAGCATAGTCCGCGACAGGATGAGGACTGAACTCCCGGCGAACCTCCAGTTCGCCCTGGGAATTTTCGAATCGCTCAAGCTGTACGGACTCAATTACGTCATCGATCCGAACAGCTCGTACGTCGAGATGTCGGAGAACGCGGCCGTCGTCGACTACCTCCAGTACCCAAGCCAGACCCTGATGTACCGCGGAGGAGACTGCGACGACCTCTCGATCCTGTACTCATCGCTCCTCGAGTCGTCGGGAATCGCGACGGCCTTCATAACGATCCCCGGGCACATTTTCATGGCCTTCGACCTCGGCCTGAGCGAAGCCGAGGCGCGGGAGCAATTCTTCGACCCGGGACTGCTCATACTCCGCGACGGAAGAGCCTGGGCACCGATCGAGATAACTATGGTCAAGGAAGGCTTCGTCAAGGCGTGGCGCGTCGGCGCCAAGCAGTGGATCGACAACGACAAAGCCGGCTCCGCGGCCTTCTATCCGATGAAGGACAACTGGGCGCGCTACAAGCCTAGCGGACTCCAGGACGCCGCGGCGCGCTTCAACCTGCCCGACGAGGCCAAGGCGATGGCCGCCTTCGACTCAAGCGTCGACAGGTTCGTCTCGCGCGAGCTTGAGCCCGTCGTCGCCGAGTACGAGAAGAAACTTTCCAGCGGACGGAATCCGGAAACGCTCAACGAGTACGGCATGGCGATGGCCCGGGTAGGCATGCTCGACTCCGCGTGGGAACGCTTCTCGGAGGCGGCCAAGGCTGGTTACGCGTGGGCCTGGAACAACCTGGCAAGCATCGCCTTCGTCCGCAAGGACTACAAACTCGCGTACCAATATTACGAATGGACGACGACCTTGCTCCCCGGCGACCCGGTCGCGGTGCTCGGCATGGCCAGGAGCGCCTACGAACTCGACAGGTACTCCGAATCGACTATCCTGTACGCCGGTCTCAAGAACGAGGCGCCTATACTCGCCCAGCGATTCGGCTACCTCGCGTCCGCGTACGGCGGATCGGGCCGCGCCTGGTCGATGGCTGACAGGCTCGCCAGTTCGGTCTGGTCTAAACCAGGCATGGACTTCAAGCCGCCGCAGCCGGCCGCGACGCCTTCGATAGCCGCGGCCCCTCCCCCCGCGCCGGAAGCGGCGAAGGCGCCCGAGCCTGTCGCTGTCCCCCCGGCCGAAATCGTCGCTGCCCCCGAGCCTGAACCCGCTCCTGCCCGCGCGAGCATCATCGAGCCCCCAGCCGAACCTGTGCCCGAGCCTGTCGCGGCCCCCCCGGCCGCCATCGTCGCTGCCCCCG
>CAZKJA010000284.1:0-5332 GCA_964552925.1 uncultured Treponemataceae bacterium | reverse complement strand
ACCACGCCCGCCATCGTCATCCTGGCGCCTACCCTGCTGGCCGTGGTCACCCAGGTCGGCGTCGATCCAATCCATTTCGGGCTTATCATGACTATGGCGCTGGCCATCGCCTTCGTGACACCGCCCGTGGCGCTCAACCTGTTCGTGGGCTCTTCGATGACGGGCATCAGCATCGACAAGATCACCAGGGCGGCCTTGCCGTTCATAGGCGGACTCATCATCGCCTTCTTCGTCGTCGCCTTCATCCCGAAGATCACGCTGTTCATCGTCGGAGGCTGAGCTGACGTACATAATTGAAAGACACATAGCACAAGGATAGTCCACGCCTCCGCGGGGCCCCGCGGAGGGGGATTTCACAATCAACATCTCACAGCGACCGATTTAGGAGGCTCGTATGAAAATTACCAAGGTTGACGTCTATGTCCTGGATGCCGGAGACCAGCGCGGCAAGAGAATGCCGATCTGCTGCCGCGTCCATACTGACGAGGGCTTTTACGGCGACGGCGAAGCCGGCATAGCGTACGGCACCGGCTATACAGCGGCCTACGGCATGGTCGTCGACATGGCCCACCATATCATCGGCCAGGATCCGATGAACACCGAGCTCATCTGGGAGACTATCTTCAAGGGCACCTTCTGGGGCCAGGGCGGCGGCGTCGTCGTGTTCGCCGGCATGTCGGCGCTCGACATCGCGCTTATGGATATCAAGGGAAAGGTTCTGGGCGTTCCCGTCTACCAGCTGCTCGGAGGCAAATGCCGGGACGAGCTGAGATGCTACGCTTCCCAGCTGCAGTTCGGCTGGACCACCAAGATCGGGCCCTGGGGCACCAACAAGGAATACGTCGATATAGTCCGCCACGCCGTCGGCGAGGGCTACGACGCCGTCAAGATCGATTTCACCACGTACGACGAGAACGCCAGGAACGTACCCCACCTGGACAAGGAGGGGTTCATTGATCGAAAGATATACAAGCGCGTGGAGAGCCGCATGGCCGCCATCCGCGAGGAGTTCCCCGACGTCGACATCATAGTGGAGAACCACTGCCAGACCGACCTGACCTCCGCGATCCGCATCGGCGAGCTGTGCGACAAGTACGACATGATGGCCTACGAGGAGCCCGTCACGATGCTCAATCCGGAAATGATGAAGGAGCTTCGCCAGCGCGTCCGCACCCCGCTGGCCGCCGGCGAGCGCATCTACTCCCGCTGGGGCTACTACAACTTCTTCAAGGACAATTCCATCCAGCTGGCCCAGCCCGACGCATGCAACTGCGGCGGCATCACCGAGCTCAAAAAGATCGCCGACCTGGCGCACATCTTCGACTGCCGCGTCCAGGTGCACGTCGCCGGCGCCGTCATCACCAATGCCGCTTCGCTGCATTTGGAGGCCGCCATCCCGAACTTCGGCATCCACGAGCACCATTTCCGCACCACGCAAAACTGCATCAATATCCTGGGCAAGTACGAGATGGTGCCGGTCAACGGCAAGTATACAGTGCCCGACCGCCCTGGCATCGGCCAGGAACTGTCCGATTTCGCTATCAAGACGGCCATAATGCACACGGAGATAAAGGACTTTATCGCCGCTTCCATGTAGCCGAACGGATCGGCCAGATCGATATGGCTTGGCCGATCCGCTTGCTTCAAGGCCCATACTACAGCTCGGAGGAACCATAGTGCTGCAATTGTTCGCGATTCTCCTGGCTATCGCCTGCATTCCCGTCCTGCTGGGGCGCAAGGTACCCGTGGGGCCGACCCTCGTCATCCTGGGGACCGTGGCGGGCGTCGTGGGCAAGCTGCCCCTGGTCACCGTCCTCAAGGCTTTCACCGACGTGTTCACCGTCGCATCCACCCTCAACTCGGTGGTGGTAGTCGTCGAGATAGGCATGCTGAGCGTGCTTATGAGCCACTACGGCATACTGCTGCGGGCGGAGGATGCCCTGAAGAAGTTGATCCCCAGCGCCCGGGCAATCATAATGTTCATGCCCGCCCTGGTCGGCATCCTGCAGGTGCCCGGCGGCGCGGCGCTGTCCGCGCCCTTCGTCAACACCTTGGGCAAGGAGATGGGCCTGACTCCGGCCCAACGCTCCAACCTCAACGTGATAAGCCGCCATGTGCTGATGATGCTGCTGCCGTTCTCCCTAAACATGGTGATAGTCCACGGTCTGGTGCCCGACGTCAGTATTTTCTGGCTTGGCCTGCTCAACCTGGGCTTCGTCGTCCTTATGCAACTCGCCAGCTACGTGTTGCTTGTGCGCAAGACCAGGCGCATCGAGATGCCGGTGGTCGACGGAGCGCAGCGGTTGAAGGCGCTATGGGAGTTCACCCTGTGCATGTTGCCAATCTTCCTCGTCATCGCGCTCAACGAGGTGTTGAAAATTCCCTATGCGGTTGCCTTGCCGTTCTCCATGCTTGCAGTCTTCTTCCTGGGCGACAAGAAAGGCTTCCTCATACAGTTGCGTAAAAGTGTCAGCCCCAACCTGGCCGCGATGATAATAGGCGTGTATTTCTTCCAGAATATCGTCAGCGGCTCGGAGGAACTCATAGGGCTTTTCGAAAGCCTTATCAGTGGCCGCAGCCAGTGGATCTTCCTGGCGATGATGGCCGTGGTAGCTACCTTGTTCGGCATAGCCACCGGCCTCATGTACCTCCCCTTGGGAGTGCTCGTGCCCATCGCTATGAACCTGCCGTACGCCAGCGAGGCGCAGAGGCTCATCGCCCTGTCCTACACTTTCTGCTGGTGCTTCATCGGCTATTTCTTCTCCCCCATCCATCTGTGCCAGCTCCTGTCAGACCGGGAAACCGGCTGCACCGTGGGGGAGCGCTACCGAACCTACGTACCCTTCCTGATAATCCTGCCAATCATCCCCGCCGTCCTTTATTTTATCTACAGCCTCATGCTTGCATGAGCGGCGTGGAGTCGGCGGAATCGCGCAGGGCATCGCGGAACAAGGCTGCCATCGGCGATAGCTTGACTTCCTTGTTCCATACAAGATGGATGGTGCGGTAGAGCGGGGTGTCGAGATCCAGCGGCAACTGTACGATGCCCGTTGTGTTGAGGAAGCCGGTGTTGGGAAGCAATCCGATGCCGTCCCCGGCGGAGACCATGCCGATCACGCCATAATCGTTATAAGCCTCAGCCGCAAAGTTCGGTTCGAAGCCATGGCGAGCGCAGAGTTCCGATAATATGCCGTTGGTTCCTACATTACTCCGAATGAATATTATGAAGCGCTCGTTCCTCAATTCCTCAACCTTGACCTTATCGTACTTGGCCAAGCGGTGGTCCTGGCTCACTATCAGGCAGAGGGGTTCCCGGTAGAGGCTTGAAGAATCGAGCGAGGCATAATCGCCTGTTTTCTTGAAATCGCTGCAGATGCCGAGCTCGCTCCTATTGTGGACCACGTCCTCGAGGATCGCCGTCGTGTATTTAAACTCCATCGAGAACTTGCATTGGGGGTGTTGCCGACGGAATTTAAGCACCTTGTCCGGCAGGTAGATGGCGTACGTCGAGAAGATCGCCGAAAGGAAGACTGTGTTGTGCTCGATGTCCACCAGGCGCTTCACCGCGGCTACGCCTTCGTCTATCTCGGCGACGGAGCGCTTCACGTGCTCGTAGAACAACGCGCCGCACTTGGTCAGGGTGACATTACGCCCGTCCTTGCGGAATAAAGGCGTACCCAGCTCGATTTCCAGGTTGTGGATCGCCTTGGACAGCGCGGGCTGCGTGATGAACAGCGCATCGGCCGCGTTCGTATAGTGCTGGAGCTCTGCCACCGCCTTGAAATACAGTAGCGCCTGGTAGTTCATACGTACCATCTCTTCCTTGGCCAAAAGAGCTAGTGGCATCTTTATTTTGGAAGGCATAGGTAGAAGTAATCGATCCATGCCAAATAGTAATTGGACAATACCATGGACTTTGGTTATAAGCATAGACTGACGCATACCAGGCGATGTTTGCCAGGCAACGCACTGCACAAGGAGTCCCCATGGAATACAAGACTGTTTTAATCGAAATCGGCGACAATCATGTGGCGACGCTGACGCTCAACCGCCCGGAGCAACTCAATACCTTCACGACGCAGATGGCCACCGAGCTCCTCCAGGCGCTTTCGGATATGGAAGCTGACAAGCGCGTCCGCGTGGTCATCATAAAGGCCAGCGGAAAGTCGTTCTGCGTCGGAATCGACATCAACGAGTTGCACGGCAAAACGACGCTCGAGTACCAGAGCTGGTTCGAACTTATGGAGTCGCCGCTGGCCGCCATCAGCACGATGAAGAAACCGGTGATCGCCCAGGTCAACGGTGTAGCGGCGGCCAACGGCGCGGGCCTTGTCGCCGCCTGCGACCTGGCCATCGCGGCCGATAGCGCCAAGATAGGCTTGACAGCCATCAACGTGGGCCTCAACTGCGTCGGGCCGGTCGTCCCGGTGGCGAGATCGATAGGCAGGAAACGTTCCCTGGAGCTCCTGTTCTTCGGCGACCTGGTCTCCGCGTCCCGCGCCCTCGAGATGGGCTTGATAAACAAAGTGGTCGCCAAGGAAGACCTGGACAAGGAGACGATGGACTGGGCCGTACGGTTGGCGGACAAAAGCCCCATCGCGCTCCAGATAGCCAAAAAGGCGTTCTACGCGGCGGAGGACATGGACTACCACAAGGCTTTCGACTACATGCACGAAGCTTTCGCCCGCCTGTGCAGCACAGACGACGCCAAGGAAGGCGTTTCAGCGTTCCTCGAGAAACGAAAGCCTCGGTGGATGGAGAAATGAATCCTTTATGCGTATCGCTGGGCGACGGCTGGCTAAGAAACTCTGTAGAGCCGAAGGGCGTAGGTTCAAGGCGACGGTTGAACCATGAGCGTAAAAGTGGTAAAAGGATGCGGGGTACAAAACATGAAGCCCTTTCTTGTTTTTTGTTTTTTCATGACCATCGGATTCAGCGTATTCGCTCAAACCAAAGCGGTCCTGTTTATTTATGATGAAAAAAACGAGCAACTTGATCCTTACATAAGTAGAATCAAGGATGAACTGAATAAAAATCAAATCGTATTCGATGAAAGCTCGGTACAGGATATCAAGAAATTTGATATGCAAAAATACGATACCCTCATGATATACAGCGCTGTAATGGCTTTCAGCATGAAATCCCCGACCAGGGATTGGTTGAAAACAAACCCGAAGATTAAGAGCAAAAAAATCGTCATCCTTGTTACCGCCAACAGATGGTTCCTTGATAAGTTATATACACAACAGATCAATCTATTGAAAAAAAATGAAGCTCAAATCGTCGACGCGATTTCTTCCGCAACCAAAGAACTGGATGACGAACAAAAACA
>CAZKJA010000283.1:0-5338 GCA_964552925.1 uncultured Treponemataceae bacterium | reverse complement strand
GAACGAGCATCCTCGCGGCTGACAAGACACTCGCAGCGATGACAGGAGTGAGCGGATTGCTCACCCAGTTGCAGGAAGAACGGGACGCGTCGTTCATGCATCTTGTCAGCCCGGGACCCTCTGAAACAATGGCGCCACCCAGGGCGAAGGCGGACGAAGCCTGGCGACTCGCGGAACCGGCCTTGTCGGATCCCGCGTTGCCTCCCGAGATAAAGGCCGCCCTCTCGGAAACCATCGTTACCTTGCCGGAATTGCGCAAACAGATCGACGAAGGGTCGATGACCAGCCGTTCCGCGTTCATCGCCTACACAGGTATCAACGACGCCATATTGGCGCAACTCGCGGCCATGGCCTGCGTCGACGCGAAGGACGCCTCGAAGCAAATCCAGTCGATAGTCTCCTACGAAAGCGCGCGGGAAAACGTCAAGCGCATACAATGCCTGGCCAGCGACATCTTCATACAGAATGCGCCCCTGCGGCACATGGCGATAGTCGAGCTCGTCGACACGTTTGCCGGCATCGGCGTCAACATGAGAGCCAACTCCGCCGGAATGAGCATCAAGGCCCAGACCGCGCTCTCGGAGTTCGAGATAAGCAACGAATGGTATACGATGCAGGATGCCGTGATAGGTATTTTGGGTAAGGCGAGCCTCGGCGACTACGGCGCGGACGGAATGGAATTCCACGGCCAGACAAATCTCGTGAGCGCCTCCATACAGAGAGTCATAGAAATCATCTCCCTCGAGGCCGATGAATACCTGACGACAAGCGCTTCGCGCCTATCGCGGGACATGGTGTTCATAGGAGCCGTCATCGGCGTTTCGGTGCTTTTCGTGCTGCTGCTCTCGGTATCGATCCTCTCCGGAGTGATATCCAGGATCAGGAACGTCTCATCGGGCATGAAGGAAATCTCATCCGGCGACGCCGACCTGACGCGTACGCTGGAAGCGTCCTCGAACGATGAACTTGGGCTTCTCTCGAATTATTTCAACGAGTTCGTGGGCATGCTGCGCGGGCTCCTCGACAGGTTCAAGGTTGAAATCCGCTCGCTTACAGACGGCATGGACAGGCTCTCGGTGACCACCTCCGAATCCGCCATCGCGATACGCCAGATCGCAGGCAATATTGAGAACTTCAGGCAGCAGACGCGGGAACAGGGAAGCTCGGTCAACGAATCCAGCCAAACCTTGGAGCAGATAGCCAGGAACATACTCAAGTTGTACAAACTCATCGAGAGGCAGGCCGAGAGCGTCTCCAGCTCGTCGAGTTCCATCGAGCAGATGGTGTCCAGCATACAATCGGTGACGGCGAACATAGAGCGTATGGGCGGCTACTACGAAAAGCTCCTGGGCAAGTCGGAATCGGGCAGGAGCGCGATAGAAACCGTTGTCAAGCAAGTCAGGGAGATCGATTCGCAGTCGGAAAACCTGCAGGAGGCCAACAGCCTGATAGCGGGTATCGCGGCCCAGACCAACCTGCTGGCGATGAACGCCGCAATCGAGGCCGCGCACGCAGGGGAAGCGGGTCAGGGCTTCGCCGTCGTCGCCGACGAAATCCGCAAGCTCGCAGAAAACGCGGCCGGACAGTCCAAGACTATCGCGCACAACATCAAGGGGATCCGATCGGTAATCAACGCGGTCGTCGACAGCTCGGGAATGAGCGCCAGGACCTTCGACGAGATCCTCGAGCAGATACGGGTCCTGTCCCACCTCGAAGCGGAGATCAAGTACTCGATGCAGGAACAGAGCTCGGGCTCGGTCCAGATACTCGAGTCGCTGGCCAATATAAACGGCGTGACTTCGGAAGTGCGTACCTCGGCCGAAGAGATGCAGGAAGCCTCGAACTCCGTGCTCACAGTGATGAAGCGGCTTCTGGAATCATCGGACGCCCTTGAGAAGGGCATGGCCGGGATCGCGACGGGCGCGGAATACATCCGCAGAGCCGCTCAGGACACTAGCGAACTCGCCGTCGCCGCGGCAGCGAGCGTGAAGACCGTCGCCGCCGAGACCGAGCAGTTCAAGACCTGAGGTCCCGTGCCTTCCTGACCCGTTTCTTCTCGTACATCGCCGCGTCCGCCAGGGACAGGACGCTATCCGCCGACCGCTTGCCGTCGATCTCCACGGCGCCGATACTCAAGCCTACGGCAAAGGTTTCCCCTCCGAAGACGAACCCCCGCTCGAAAGCCGTTTTCTCAAGGCGATCGGCTATTCGCAATGCTTCCTGGAGATCCATGTCGCCGAGGAGGATCGCGAACTCGTCCCCGCCGATCCGGAACACCGAGTCCCCGCCGCGGATGGACGCCATGAAGAGTTCGGCCATTCCCCTGAGCACGTCGTCGCCGGCCTCGTGCCCCTTCCGGTCGTTGACGATCTTGAAATTATCCAGGTCGATATACAGAAGCACCGAGCCTATACCGCGGTTCGCGTTTGCTACGGCATTTCCGAGCGCCTCCATCAGGAAGCGTCTATTGAACACCCCGGTCAGGGCGTCGCGGGCGGCGATATCCTCCAGTGCATGTTCGTTGACCTTACGCTCGGTGATATCCTTCGCGAGCACGCCCAAGTAGACTATTTCATCGTCTGAATCGAAGACCGGGTACACCGAATTTTCGAGGACGCGCCCGTTCCGCTCCACCTCGACCTGAACCGGCTCCCTCGAACGATTTACCACCTCCATCGTTTCGCTATGGTATTTCTCGAATTCGTCCGGGATGAGCCCGGCCAGGTTCTTCCCAATTATAGACGACAAATCCGCGCGTATTCCGGAAGCGAAGGCCTGGTTGGCGAATACCACTGTGAAACCCCTGTTCACCACGAAAGCCGGCTCCGTTATGGCGTCAAGGAAGGCCTGCAATATCCTCTGGTCTTGTCGTATGCGCTCTTCAGCCTGCCTTTTCTCCTCCAAGTCGACTTCCAGGCGCTTCAGCGTGACTGTCAGTTCGTCGTTCAGGGACTCCAGTTCGGCGCTCTTCACCTCAATTATGAGGTCTTGTTTCTCCGCGAGACTCCTCATCCTGAATTCGTCGAAGGATAGCCGTTCCTGGAAAACCGCCATGACGCTAAGGGCCAGCGCGACGCTCGCCGGATTGGAAAGTGCGGACAAGCGTTGCAGGGGCAAGGGCGAAACGGAAATGAGGTACATCCAGGAGGCGCCCATCGGGATGTAGAGGATCAGGGCCAGATACCTTCGGGCTCCGCCTACGAAAAGGTAGATGACTATCATTGAGACGACGAGGGAGTCGAGCGTAAGGTATTTCATGTATTCCGAGGTTCCGGGGTTCGAGATGACGGATGACATTATCCCGGACATCATGCCAGTGAACCCGAGGAGTGCGGCGGAGTAACATGGAAGCACGAGTCGCTTGTGTCGTGGAAACACCGTCAAGGACAAGACGGCGAAAGCCACTAACGGGATGTAGCCGAGCAGTCGCCAATGGAGGATATCGAGCTTTAGTACGAGGACGTCCTGCAGCATGAACAGGGGAAGGGCCAAGGTCGCGAGCAGGGAAGCGACACGGCCGATCCGGAGCGTCTTGGAGGAAAGCTCGGCCCTGTAGGCTTTCCTGAGTTCGCTCAAGTTTTCATCGCCGGTAGCGTTCAACCATGCAAGGCGCGGAAAACGCCTGAGCGCCCAGCCGCGTATTCCGGCTCCATTCATGACACAATTCTAGGTTGCATCCGGCTTGAATTCAAGGAACAACGGGGCTTTTCTATCCCGGGTCTCCATGCAATCGAGCGCGTCGCCGAACCGTCGCTACTTCACGACTAAGTTGACGAGCCCGCCGGGTACGTTGTCGATGGCGGTCAAAATATCATCTAGTTCATCGAAGCTTGCATCTCGGTGCTCAATGCTACCTTCCGTAGTAGGGTTGCATACCGCTTGCTCCTGCCCATGGTGTCAAATTCTGCCAGACACAAGCTGCGATGAACTAACAAAACAATAGAAAATAAGACGCTACGTGGTCTCCGCCATCAATGCGTGATATAGTACTCCCATTACCGATTACAGGGAGAGGCTAATGCGAATCCTGCCGTTGAAATCGTCGATAGCGCTTGCGTTGCTTGCTTTCGCCTTACAGTGCGCGGGAGCGCAGGGAAAATTGATCGACAACGAGGCGGCCAAGCGGGCGTCAGTTTCCGTGGACTTCGGCGTCAAGGGAGCCCTGGCCCTCCCATCATTCTTTTGGACAGGCGACACGGGATGGAATCCGGTGACCGAAACGGGGATTTGGTTTGCCGGCTGGGCCTACTCCTCGATCGACCTCGTAGAAGGCGTCTCGCTCCAGGTGGAGGCGGGCTATGCCGGAAAAGGTTGCAGGCTGGACGCCAGCGATGGTTCGATGCTCTGGCTCACGCACTATCTTGAGGTACCCGCGTGGCTCAAGTTCAGCTATTCCGATCCTGACTTCTCTGTGTACGCTGGCGTCGGCGGCTATTACGCATGGTTCCTGGGCGGAACGTACGATTTCGACGTATCCGGGAGCGAGTGGATCGGATCGGGCGACTTGACCCAGGGATCGGGCGAAGGCGCCACGATAGTGAGGCCTTATGACTTCGGCCTGCTCTTCACGCTGGGATGGGAAATAGGGCAAACGGTGTACGAGTTCCGCCTGCCCATCGCCCTCATGCCATCCATCGAGTTCACCCCGCTGGATCCCTACTCGTTCGGCGATTACCGCGGAGCCCTCAATTCCGGCATTTACATAGGCGTAGGCTACAGGCTGTAGCCTACTTCACGACGAAGTTCACGAGCCTGCCTGGTACGACTATCACCTTGAGCACTTCCTTGCCTTTGAGGTGATCGGCCACCTTGGGCAAGGCGCGCGCCGACTTTTCCAGGGCATCCCTGGCGGCGCCCTTGGCCGCCTTGAAGTCGCCGCGGAGCTTGCCGTTCACCTGTACGACGACAGTGTCTTCCTCGTCCTCGCAGAGCGCGCTCTCGTAGGTCGGCCAGCTCTCTTTCGATACGCTCTCGGTGCCGCCCATCTTCTCCCACAGTTCCTCGGCCAGGTGAGGCGCGTAGGCAGAGACCATCCTGACCAAGGCCGACCACAGGCTCCTGGGCAAGGTTTCGAGCCTGGCCGCCTCGGTCGACAGCACCATCATCGCGGATATCGCCGTGTTGAAATTCAGGGTAGCCGTATCGTCGCTCACCTTCCTCACGGTTCGGTGCAGCAATTTGAGGAGCTCCCCGGTCGGCTCGGCGTCGGTGAGCGGCTTATCGCCCATCGCGTACAGGCGCTCGAGGAACCTGCTGACGCCGACGAGGCCGGCGGTCACCCAGGGCTTCGAGACCTCCAGCGGGCCCATGAACATCTCGTAAAGCCGCAGGGTATCGG
>CAZKJA010000282.1:0-5343 GCA_964552925.1 uncultured Treponemataceae bacterium | reverse complement strand
GCTTGAATCCGTCGAGCATGAGCGAGCGGGCCTGTCCGGCATTGTCACTCGGCGGAGTTTGTGGGCGTTCCCTCGCTACCGCGATGAACAATGCCGCGCTCGCCGCGGCGAACCCGCCGTAATACAGTTGTATCGTGGGGATCGGAATGCTCTCGGCGAGAGCGGGCGTCAGGACCATGCCCATTGCGGTGCCGACGAGGTTTGCAAGCGTGGTCAGCCCAACCGCCGTCGCGCGTTCCCCGGGCGGGAACCAAAGAGCGGGCACCTTGGTCCATGCGTTGAGCATGAAGGGCTGGGAGGCGGCGAGCCCTAACGTGGCGACGAACGCCAATGCGTAGTTGGCACCCGCCAGTCCGCGCATGATGCCGAATAGTCCCATCAGGAGCACGCCGAAGCCGACGGTTTTCCTGAAACCAAGGGTGTCGATGGCCCAGGATACCGGGATGGACAGCGGAATGAAGGCGATCATGAACAGCATGGAGAAGAGGCCTATCTTCAGGTCGGACACGCCGTAGAGGGCAGCCGCCTGCCCGGTGACCGGCGCGTACGATATCCACAAGAGCTGTATAGCCAGGTTGGTGAACATAAATGCGCCGAGTACTACCCATCGGTATCCGTAGACCTTGATCGCCTTGTTATCCATGTACTTCTTCCTTTCGGGCTGCTGCGGCGGCGACGAATCGACGCGTCTGCCGGCTATCGCATCAAGCGGCGTAATCGAGCTATAGTATCGCCATGGCCGAAAACGAAACATCGAAGCCGCGCTGGACGCCGGTGTTCGAACGCATATCCGACGAGAAGCGCAAGCGCGTACTGGAGAGCGCCAAGGCGGCTTTCGCCCGCGACGGTTTCTCCGGAACCAACGTCAACCGCGTCGCTGCGGCCGCGGATATTTCCGTTGGTTCATTATACAAATACTTTCGGACTAAAGAGGACCTTTTTCTTGCCATCATAGAAGAATCCCATGTCCTCCTTGAAACGACGCTGAACGCTATATTCGAAGCCGAGCCTGACTTCTTTGGCCGGATCGAGGCAATTCTCCGGGCCGCCGTCACCTCCGCCGTACAGGACCCCGACCTCATCCGCATCTACCTTGCCTGCACTACCGAGGAGCTATCGACGCTGGCGGAACGCCTTTCGGGTCGCATCGAAAGCGTCTCGGCGAACCTGTACCGCCGCATGGTCGCGGACGCCGTGGACTCAGGACAGATCGCCGCCGACGCCGATCCCGCATACAGCGCGTTCTGCCTCGACGACATATTTCTGGCCGTGCAGTTCTCGTACGCTTCCACATACTACCGTAACCGCCTGCGGCATTACGTCGGCGACGCGGCCGTCGACGACCCAGAACTCCTCATCGCCGCTGTATTGCGTTTCATCCGCCGCGCTATGGAGCCCCACCGATAGCCCGACTCTTCCCGGGGGTGCCGTTGAGCGCGGCGCCGTTGAGGGCGGCGAAGAGCGGCTTGTTCCTTTCGTAGAGGCGCTTGAACACGTCGAAACGCCGGGCGTAAAGATCCGCGAGTTCGCGCCTGGGTTCGTATACCGTGGCCACTCGTACGAGTGACTTCGCGTCCGCGAGCGTCGGTATGAGGCCAAGACCCTTGGCGCACAACAAGGCCGCTCCGAGGGCGCCCGAGTTCTGGGGATGCTCGAGCGTCTCTATTGTTTCTCCCAGCACGTCTGACATTATCCTCGCTATCGAACACGAGCGGGCGCCGCCTCCTACGAAACGTATGGGGCCGGTCGCGTCGACCTTGCGCCGTATCGACTCGAGCTGCCATCGGTTGTGCATCGCTATTCCTTCGGCGACGGCGCGTATCATCGACCGCTTGCCCGATCCTAGCCCAATGTTGAAAAATATTCCGCGCGCCTGGGGGTCTTCGAAGGGGGAGCGGTTTCCGTGGAGCCACGGGGCGAACAGTATCGAGTCGATGCCGGGCTGTACGGATTCTATTGCTTCGTCGAGCAGCTCGAAGAGCGAGGAGTACCTGGCGTCGGGGTCTTCGGCGGCGTTGCGCGCGCCCAGGTAGGCGCCTACTTCGTCGAGTACCAAGTGGTCGCGGACCCACTCCATGCATTTGCCCGAGGTTTCCTGCTCCGAAATGTAGTTGTACAGCCCCGAGCGGGCGCCCATAACGGAGGCGATGAAGGCGTCGGTGTCGACTATCCTGCTCTGCGTTACCGCAGAGACCCAGCCGGAGGTGCCCATGTAGATGTGGACGTTCCCCGGCTCGATGGCCCCCGAACCGAGCCCCACGAGCGACAGGTCCCCGCCGCCGCCGAATATCGGCGTGCCGGGTGCCAGGCCAAGCTCGGCGGCCGCGTCCGGCAACAGGGGGCCGACTATGTCAGTAGTGCTTACAACCTCGGGCAAGTGATCGGGATTGACGCCGAACATGGCGCAGAGCGGGGCGCTCCACGAACCAAGGCCGTCCGCCGACAGTCGGCCGGGCCTCGTATCGTAGAGGAAGGTAGCGTTGGCCGAGTCGGGCGTCATCGCCATGCGGCCGGTCGCCTTGGCGACGAGGTATTCCTTGGCGTCCAGCCACTTGTGCACCCGCGCGAACGCCTCGCGCTCGTTCTCCGCGACCCACCGGTATTTCCAGACCGGGTCCTTGGCGCTTGCCGATACGCCGCCGGCTATGATCAGGGACGGAAGCAATTTTGCGATGTTCATTCCCGCGACCTTGAAGCCGTTCTCGAGCCCCCGGCGTTTCTGCTCCGATGCGCGCTGGTCCATGTAGCTCATCGCCGCTCTGACGGGCCTGCCGCCCGAGTCGACAAGGACGAGTCCCTGCATCTGGCAGCAGAACGCGGCGCCGCGGACGTCTGCCGGCCTCGCGCCGTTCCCGGAGGCAAGCACCGTCCGCGTCCCGGCGCATATCGCACGCCACCAGTCGTCGGGATCCTGCTCTACGCCCCCGTTAGGCAGGAAGCGTACCCCGTATTCGACCGAAGCGCTCGACTCCAGTACCGCGCCTTTAGCCGCCCCGCCCGAGAACTTGTATAGGCAGGTCTTGGCGCTCGTCGTTCCTATATCGTACGCTATGACGAGTGTGCCGTCCCCCGCGGTTGCCGCGCTCATTTGTCGGCGCCTTTTTTCAGCTTCGAATACTTGCGGAGGTATACCTCGTGCATTATCGCAGCCTCGAAGCGCGGGATGCTCCTGGCGCCTCCGAGGAACTCGGCCTCGATGAAGGCCCTGCAGCCTTTCTCGACTATTTGCGCGCAGAGCAGCGCCTCTTCGGCCGAGCGGCCGAGGGCAATGGCGCCGTGGTTGGCCATCAGCGCGGCCATGCGGCCGGATATCGCCTTGAGCACCGAGCGGGCCATCTTCTTGCTCCCCGGTATCGAGTAGTCGGCGACGCGGAGGCTGGGGCCGACTATCTGAGCGAGGTCGTCGAGTATAGGCGGCACTTCCCGCCGGGCCGCGGCGACAGTCGACGCGCTCATGGAGTGCGTGTGGACTATGGCGACGGCTTCGCGCCTTTTATCGTACAACGCCATGTGCAGCGCCTTCTCGGTCGACGGTTTGCCGCCGCGCGCTTCCCCGGTATTCAGATCGACTATGACTACGTCGTCGGCCTTCATCGATAAATAGTCGAAGCCGCTGGGCGTTATGGCCATTGCGGTATCGGAAAAGCGTATCGACGCGTTGCCCCAGGTTCCCGCCGTCAATCCAAGATCGACGAGCCGCACGCCCATCGCCCTGACAGCTTCCTTGGCCTCGGTTTCGGTCATGTCAGGCTCCTTTCCCGGAAACAACGCCTGAGTCCAAAGCGACGTTCGCGAACACCCTGTCGAAGCGGCCGACGGCGTCGTCGATGATGGCGTCGGTGTCGGCGGCGCTCGTATACATGCGGCTGCCTGCGAGCGTCACTATGCCCTCGGCCGCGTACGCCGCCCCGTAGCCTTCCATCATGCTCTTGCGCGCCTTTATTTCCTTTAGGACCTTGAGGATTCTCATCATGTCCATCTTGATGAACATCGCGCCGACAGTCTCCAGGTGGCATATCGATCCTTGATTGTAGGCGACGAAGGGGAGGCCGCGCTTTCCTATCGCGGCCTTGAGCCCGGCGCATAGCCGGTCGCCGGCGCGGCCCGCGACGGCGCACGCGTCGCGCTTCTCTATTTCCTTGAGCGTGAAGTACCCGGCCGCGGCGGACAGGGGATTCGCCGCCATCGTGCCGCCGACGTAGGCACGCTTCTTGCCCGACTCGAGCCCGGCGGCCATGCGCAGTATCAGGTCCTTCCGGCCGCCCAGCCCTCCGGCGGAAGGGTAGCCGCCGGCCACGATCTTGCCGAAGGTCGTCAGGTCCGGCCGCACGCCAAAGTATCCCTGTGCGCCTTCGAGCCCGACGCGGAACGCGGTGACCACCTCGTCGAACACGAGGAGGGCCCCGTATTTGTCGCAGAGCGCGCGTACTCCCTTGTTGTAGTCGAAGTCCACCGGCCTCGTGCCGCTTTCAGGACCCAGTGGTTCGATGAGAACGCAGGCGGTGCCGCCGCGGAGCTTATTAAGGAAGAGAACCCGCTCGAGCGATGCCAGATCGTTGGGCGCCGCTTCGTCGGTCAGCCGGCTCATGATTGCCGGGATGCCGTGGGCTTCGAAGCGTCCTGTCTTAGGTATCTTGAGGCTGTACACCATCTGGTCGCTCCAGCCGTGGTACGCGCCGCCTATCTTTATCACGCGCTTCTTTCCGGTAGCCAGGCGCGCGACGCGTATCGCGGCCATCACCGACTCGGTGCCGGAGCCGAGCATGCGGAACATCTCGACTGCTGGCATATGCGAGCAAATTTCCTTCGAGAGCTTCAGTTCGAACTCGTGGAACAGACCGGTTGACGGCCCCACGCGCTTGAGCACGTCCACCACCTGGTTAAGCACCGCCTCGTCGTTGCTACCCAGGATTGTCGGGCCGCCCGCCTGCAGGAAATCGATATAGCGATGCCCGTCGATGTCGGTGAGCCAGGCGCCATCCGCCTTGTCGATCACGAGGGGGAAGGGGTAATTGAACGCAAGGTTGTGCTGGACACCGCCTGGTATGTAGCGCTTGGCCTCCTCGACCATAGCCTTCGACTTCGAGCATCCGTCGAAGAACGACAGGTAATCCGCCATCGCGTCTTCGCGTATCGGAAGCGGATCCCTGGCCATAAGCGCATCGAGCCTTTGATAGATATCGCGTACGTCGTGGTACTCGCGTATTGAATATGACACAATTGACTCCTAAGAGTGAGCAATCACTCACTAGTAGTGTACCAGAGTTTCCCTTCTTGTCAATTAATTTATAAGTACTTCGAACCATGTGGCCAATCCCCAAGCGCCGGTGCCTATAGCAATGT
>CAZKJA010000281.1:0-5390 GCA_964552925.1 uncultured Treponemataceae bacterium | reverse complement strand
CATCGTACCGTGATATCGCGCGGAGACTGGCGATTGTCATGTTCTGCTGGATATTCATGGGAGCGATCAGCCCGTTCCTCTTTCGCTCCTCGGGGACCAGCCCGATGCCGGCAGCCACCGCGTCCGCGCTCGAACGTATCGACGCCTGCCTGCCATCGACGATGACGTTCCCGCCTCTCTTTTTCAGCGTCCCGAAGATGGCAGCGACCGTTTCGCTTCGACCCGCGCCCACGAGCCCGGCGAGGCCGACGATCTCGCCGGCCCTTACGGAAAAGCCGATGTTTTCGACGATATTGCGTTGCGGGACGAGCGGATGCGGGACGGTGAGGTTCTCCACGCGCAGGATCTCGCGTCCGAGGCTGGGTGACGCTTTCGGGTACATCGATTCGATCTTGCGGCCCACCATATCCTCGATGATGCGCCGTTTGTCGAACGCCTCTTTGCTATGGAGGGCGATGACGGAACCATCCCTCAGGACCATTATTCGGTCCGAGATCGCGAAGACTTCCTCAAGATGGTGGGAAATGTATATGCACGAAATTCCGCTTGCCGCCAAATCGCGGACGATGGCGAGGAGCTGGTTTGTCTCCGAGATGGTCAGGGCCGATGTCGGTTCATCGAGGACGAGCACCCGCATCTTTTTGACCAAAGCCTTTGCGATCGCTACGAGTTGTTGCTGGCTCGTATTGAGATCGCGCAATTGGGTTTCGGGCGGCACATCGAGGCCTACTTTGTCCAGCTCAAGGCCAGCCTTCGAAAAAGCATTCCGCCAATCGACGAGTCCGAGCCGTGTACGCGGCAGGTTGCCGAGAAACATATTCTCCGCGACCGACATGTCCGGATGAAGGCTTATCTCCTGGCGGATCATCTCGATCCCGGCACGCTGCGAGTCCCGAGGACGGGAAAACTCCGCGATCCGCCCGTCCAGCTTGATGGTTCCCTCGAAGGATCCATGCGGATAATTTCCGCTCAGGACGTTCATCAGCGTAGATTTTCCTGCGCCGTTCTCCCCGACTATGCTGAGGATCTCCCCCTGGTACAGGTCCAGGTCGACGTCCTTGAATACAGTCACCGGCCCGAAGCGCTTGGTGATGCGCTCCATCCGTAGAATCGGCTCGCGCTTCATCGAACGCCCCGGGAGGAACGACGATAATGGTCGGTTCCCACCGCGATGATTATTATCGCCCCCATTACGAACTTCTGCCAATACACCGAGACGCCTATAAGGTTCATGCCGTTCGCCAGGACGCTCATGAAAAGAGCGCCGAGGACCGTACCGAGAATGGTACCCGATCCGCCCGACAGGCTCGTCCCGCCGATTATGACGGCCGTGATGACTTGCATCTCGTATCCGTCTCCGATGCCGGGTTGCGCGGAGCCCAGGCGCGCGGTCATCAACACGCCCGATAGCGCCGCCATTGTCGTTACGAGTATATACACCATGGTTTTGACGCGCTGCACGGATATTCCCGAGAAGCGGGCGGTTTCCTCGTTGCCCCCGATCGCATAGACCTCGCGGCCGAAAACTGTATGCTTCAGAATCCAGGCTCCGACCAAGGATACGATGAAGGCGACGATCACGACCGACGGAATCCCGGCCAGATCGCCGTTACCCAATTCACTGAACGCATCGGGGAGTGGATAGACGGGCGTACCCCGCGTGACTACGAGGACTAGGCCACGTGCCATGTACAGCGTCCCGAGTGAGGTGATAAGAGGGGGGATGGATAGCCTGACGATAATTGCGGCATTGAGGAACCCCCCGGCCGCGCCGGTCGCCAGCCCGACCAAGATCGCTACGGGGATGGGCCAGCCGGCTTGAAGCGCGATTCCGCACATCAACCCGGAGAGGGCGAGAAAGGATCCGACCGATAGATCGAGCCCTCCGCCGATAAGAACGAATGTCATCCCCACCGCGATGATAAGGATGTACGAGGTGTTGCGTAGAACATCGAGTACATTGTCGATCGACAGGAACACCGGATTGTCAAGCGCGACCAGACTGCAGAGCAGCACGAGCGGGATTAAAATGCCTAGTTCGCGGGCTCCTAATAGTTTTTTCCAGAGCGACAACTTGGACTCCTCGTTTCCGTTTTCCGAAAGCGCTTGCATAAAATTATCGTATCATCGCGATCATGATCTGTCAATGAAAAAGAAAACTGGTTGATTTTATATAAATACTAGCTTTAAATAGGTATTTTGCTTGCTGAATTATAAAAGCGGCGGATTCATAATGCAAGCGATTGCGCTATGTTGTGTATTGGATGGATCCAACAGCCAATACTGGGATAAATTCCCAGGCAGTATGCAGGAAGCACCAGGAAGGCCATGGAGACAATATGTCGCACCAAGATGAAAATATGTTGGCATTTCCAGGAGAATCCGGGATTCAGGCATTTACCAAAGCGGTGAGAAGCGACTAGTTGTCCTGCTTCGAACGAGTCTATATTCTTGGTCGACACAAGCGTCGAGGAATTCATATGGAATGCACAAAGAAAGTCGCCATAGTCACAAATACCCGCAGCTCGTCCCTGGGCACTTTCTTGCGGGAGAACCTGGAGTCGGTGCTCTCCGGGTACGCCGTTATCGAAAACTACTACATAAATGAACTCGACAGCGCGAGCATCGTAGATGCGGACGCGATACTTGTCATGAACAAGATCAAAGCGAAGGCGGTAGCCGCTTGGGCGAGCGATCCGGATCGCCTTCTTGTGGTTCAGCGGACTATCAAAGAGAGCGAAGTCTACCCGATTTGCTCGATCCCGTCGGGGGCCCAGGTTTTGGTAGTGAACGATACTCCCGAAACGACCCAGGAACTTGCCGCGCTGTTGTACAAGCTCGAGATAAATACCCTGCAACTCGTTATGTATGATGACAGCGTTGAATATCCTGACATACGGATCGCGATCACGCCAGGAGAAAGCTGGAGGGTCCCGACGAGCGTCAGCACGGTAATTGATCTTGGGCATCGTTATATTGATATATCAACATTTGTAAAGCTCGTTAACATGTTGAAGATTTCTGACGGCGAGATAAGTCGTAGAATCCTGAAGTATTCCGAGAATCTCGTAGACCTGGATTCCGGCATCAAGGCCCAGTATCGCGAGTTGTTTTTGAAGAACGTCGAGCTGGATATGGTCGTGCGCCTGTCGCATGAAGGCATTCTGCTTCTCGACAAGGCTGGTAGTATTACCCTCTGCAATAAAAGCCTTGAGGGGATGTTGGGGCTTGGCAACGACGTGCGGGGACTGCCTGCGGAGGATGTCATGCCTCATGGCATGGTGATGATGATGTCTCAGAAGGTAGTAGAGAACGAAGTCTTCGAGTACAAGGGTCGGTCGTTCCTTATCAACAAGCGGAGCACCGAGCATTTTGGCGAAGAGGCTGGATCCTACTGCAATATACAGGAAGTCACCTACATCCGCCAGCTGGAGCAGAATTTATCGCGGAAGCTTCAGCAGAAGGGCCAGCTGGCGAGGTATAGTTTCGATGATATCCTGACGCGTTCACCCGAGATGCAAAAATGCATTGACTTGGCGAAGAATATCGCCCGGTCGGATTTGACAGTGCTGATAACCGGAGAGAGCGGTACCGGAAAAGAGCTGTTGGCGCAATCGATCCATAGCGCTTCGGACAGGGCGAAACAACCTTTTGTCGCGTTCAATTGCGCGGCCGTTTCGGACAGTTTGATGGAGAGCGAACTTTTCGGCTACGAGGGCGGCTCGTTCACCGGCGCCCTGAAAGAAGGAAAGGCCGGTTTGTTCGAACAGGCCCATCACGGCACTGTCTTTCTGGACGAGATCGGTGATATGCCTCCGCACCTGCAGGTGAAAATATTGAGGGTGCTGCAGGAGCGGCAGATCATGCGCGTAGGATCCCAGCGCGTCACCAATGTCGATCTGCGTATCATAGCTGCCACGAACCATGATTTGAGGCGTCAGATCAAGGACGGTACATTTCGGGATGATCTCTATTACAGGCTCAACGTTCTACCGCTCCGGGTTCCGCCTCTCCGGGAGAGGACGGGGGATGTTTTATACTTGCTGGAGCACTTCTTGCAGAAAAACGGTCGAAGCGACTTCGTTCTATCGCCCGAAGCCGAGAAAGTCCTGCTCGGATGGAAATGGTCAGGGAATATAAGGGAACTGGCAAACGTGGCTTCCTATATTTCGTTCATGGTCCACGGGCCCGTCTCGGTCGAGCAGCTTCCGCATTTCCTGATTGACGATCAGGATGGGTTTGAGCGTGAACGGCTGGAAATCTGCAGGCGCTGGGATCTCGGCACCGTGCTCGCCGTTCTGGACACGCTGTCAGATTCGTTCGGTCGGAAAATTGGAGCAGGGAGAAACGCGATTCGGGAGCTCTTGGTGAATTATAGCATTCACCTAAGCGAAGGGGAAACCAGGTCTCTTCTGGCGGCGCTCGCGGCCACCGGCTTGATCCATTCGAGCATCGGTCGCAAGGGTAGCGAAATCACTCCGAAGGGGGAGGCGTTCAAGCGCTGGGCTCGCAGCGCTCATATCGACTGCAAATGAACGCTACCTCCTGTTTGAGGCCGCGCTCCTGTCGAAGCCCGCCTCTTGCCCCGCTATAATCCGCAGGAAGCCCTTGAATATTCCGAGCATGGCGGGATGTTTTTCGAACATCATCTCGGGATGCCATTGAACAGCTACGATTGGCGTGCCCCTATGGCGCTCGATTCCCTCCACGATTCCATCTTTGGCCACCGCGCTGATGATGAAGCCTTGTGCGATATCCTTTATTGCCAGGTGGTGGAAACTGTTCGTCGCTATAAGGGATTGTCCGAACACCGCGGAGAGGAAGGTATCGTTCATCAAGGATACTTCGTGCCCGGCTGAATGGCGCCTGCTTTTTTGGGAATGCTGAACGTAACTTTTGGGCGCTAGCGAAACGTCCTGGTAAAGGGTGCCACCAAAGGTGACATTCAGTATCTGGAGCCCGCGGCAGATTCCCAGCATAGGCTTGCCGGCTGTGTCGGCAAGCCTGATGGCGGCCATTTGGTGCTCGTCCACCTCGGGAAAAATGAATTCCATGGTTCGACCCGGGTTTTCCCCATATACCAGGGGATTTGGATCGTATCCGCCTGGCAGGACCAGGGCGTCGACCGATTCGACCTGGCGTCGTATCGCTTCCTTGTCTTTGACCACCGGGAGGAGAACGGGTATTCCACCCGCGGACTCGATTGCCGATATGTAATCATGGTTGACGAACGATCGTTCCATGCCGGGGAAGGTACCGGAATCCATAACCAGGATGCTCGTTAAAATGCCTATTAACGGTGCGTTGTGTGTTTGTTGGCTTTCCAGTTCTGACATGTTCTTTCTCCTCTTCAGTATCAATCAGAACAAGCAAAAAGCATGCCATATGAT
>CAZKJA010000280.1:0-5391 GCA_964552925.1 uncultured Treponemataceae bacterium | reverse complement strand
GTGTCTTCGGAGATCGACATATCTGCTGATACGCTCATTCTATTTACCTCTACATATTATGAAGCAAAAAGCGTGCCAACCATCTATGATTGATATTGTCAATTATAATTATTTGTGGGAGAACAAGTTAAGTTCAATGAAAAAATTTCTTTCAAAATTTCACTGGAATAAGTATGAATTACTGTACTAAATGACTATTTGGGAGTATGAAAAATCATAAAAAAACCGCCTTCATTGAAGGCGGTCAAGATTTGTGATGTAAAATTCGCTCAGTTCGGGATCGCATCCAGAATACGCGTGTTTTCGACGTGCTGCGTTGCGGGTGCCCGGTATTCCCGGATAAAAGTAAATATCGCCAGAACGGCGATTATTGTGACCATAAGTTTTTTCATCATTCCTCCACGCGCCGCGTATCATACGCCCCGATGATTATTTTTTCAAGGATTAATCGGCGGTAAGAGTCCATTTATTTTCCTTTCAGCAACTTCAAGGGATCTATGGCCTTGCCGTTCTTGTAGACGCCGAAATGCAAGTGAACGCCGGTGCTGTAACCGGTGGATCCTATCAAGCCGACCCTCTCGCCTTGCCGTATGCTCGCGCCACGACTCGTCTTGATGCTGTTTAGGTGGGCGTAAAGGGTCTGGTAGCCATCGTCGTGGCTTACTATAACATAATTGCCAAAGAGGACGCTGTAGCCGGTCTCCGCGACCCGGCCATCCATAGCTGCTTTCGCGGGCAGGTTTTCGAGGCCTACGATGTCTATGCCGCTGTGAAATTGCCTACTTCCGTAAAATGGGCTGGGACGGTAGCCGAAATAGGAACTTATATTCCCGCTGATCGGCCAGATCACCAACTGGCCCAGGGCTTTCTTGAGATCGTGGGATGAGAGACGGGCTCCAGGTATGAAAAGCGACTGCCCCGGAAGGATGATCTGGCTGGACAGGTCGTTGGCGTCGATGATGTCCAGGATTGTGACGCCCCTGGCCGAAGCAATGCCGGAGATGCTTTCTCCCTTGCGGACTGTATGGACTACGCCGTCGATATTGGGAATCTTGAGCGAGTGGCCGGCTGGTATCCTCCGGACATCGCCAATGCCGTTCACGCTGATAAGTGTGTCCAACCGTATCCTGAATCGACGGGCAATCGAATCGAGCGTCTCATTCCTGGCAACCTTGTAGCTTGTCATCGAAAGCGTCATCGGCAAGCTTGGCAGGATCGAGTCCTCGTCGATCTCGGGTTCCTCCATCGCCAGGGAATCGAGCAAGACTGTGGAGAGCATGCTGTCGTCCGGAAGCTGGAACCCGTCGAGGTCGACATGGGAAGCGGAGACGCTTGTAACCACCAAACCGAACGAGACCAAGGCGACGCCCAGCAAGCCAAGGACGGGAACCGCGAATCGTAGCGGTTTCGAGAGACTGCGCGCCTGCCCTGCTCCGGGTACTCTTGTCGACAGCTTGAGTACGGTATTTGCGAGCAGGTTGTATATGCCGATCACCCGGCGTATGGATGTCTTGATGAATGAACGGGCCGTAGCGACCAAGGCGGCGCGCGCCAATGGTTTCCTGCGCGGATGTACCTTCTCGCCATCCACGCGCCCGGTTCCAAGCGGATATGCCGGCTGCCACGACCAGCGGGCATCAAGTGGCAGCGCGTTCGATGTCTTGGGCTGTCTTTTAACCGGACCATTGCGCGGCGCTTGCATGAAGGCGTTGTCAGGGAATACTCTTGCGGGTCTATGGCGCCGGGCTATGTATTGTTCGCCTATGACGTTCTGCATTTCCATACGCTACACTATCGGCGGATAAGGCCCTGGTATTGAGGCTCCGCACCGGAACTGGCATGGATAAGGAAAATATTCACGTGGCGACGACCGCACGAAGCAGGGGACAAATTTCCGCCGTCAGGATCGTCATCGCGGCCGCTCTCGTCGCGCTGCTGGTTAAATCCTTCCTTTTCGATCTGGTCATCGTCAGGGGGGATTCCATGGCGCCTACCATAGCGCCGGGTACCGTAGCGCTCGTTGCCCGCAATGCCTACGGGCTACGCCTGCCGTTTTCCGGCAAATACCTGGCACGCTGGGAATCGCCGTACCCAGGGGATATCGTGCTTGTCAAAGACGCCGGGGGAGGAGCGAGGAGGTCTGTGAAGCGAGTCTTTGAAACAGGCCCGGCTTTCCTCAAGGCCGAGGCAGGAGTGCTCACCGGCCGGGGCGGATCCACCGCCTTGACCGCCGCCGATTCTCTCAGGCTCGCAGGTTATATCTTCGTTCCGCACGGCAGGGTATTCATCATCGGCGACAACATGGCGGTTTCCTTCGATTCAAGGGATTACGGCACGGTGCCGATTGAGAAGATAGTCGGAAAGGTGATAATGTATACAGGCGGGCCTTCCCGCGCAGACTCCATCCTCGAATCATCTAAGGACACGGCGGACGATGTCGATCGATAGGCGCTTCATCCGGCACTATATCATCCTTGGCGCGATAGTAGTCGTTGCTGGTTTGACGATTGTCCGCTACGGCCGGCTCGCCCTCGAGCCTGTCAAACCCTCGGGTAACTTGGCCGGCGACGTCGTTTCCATAAGGGGACCGATTTACGACCGGGAAGGCAGACTCCTGGCCGTGGACACCGACCTGTACGATATTTCCATCTGGAAACCCTCTATAGACAAACGCAAAGAGGCCGTGTTCGCGGGCGCTATAGCCGCCGCCCTCGGTACCGACGATGCAGACTTACTGGGATTGATAAACGGACCTGGCCCGGATTTCTCCTATATTGCCCGACGGGTTTCGGGGGACGTGGCCAGGGCGGTGGAGAAAGCCGTGGAATCGACAGGAATGCACGGCATCAGGATGGACAGGGTCTCCGGCAGGGTATACCCGGAACGAGCTCTGGCAGCCCACCTGCTCGGTTTCGTGGGAACGGAAAACCATGGCCTTGCTGGCGCCGAAGCTGCTTTTGACCAGCTCCTGTCGGCGGATCCAAAGAAGGCTGTCGGCTCCTACGCCTACGGCGACTCGGTCTACCTGACGATCGACGCGGATCTGCAGTTCCGTCTCGAATCGCTCGGCCGGCAAGCCTTGAAGGAGAATTCCGCCGAAGCCTTGGCTCTCGTCGCCGTAGAAGCCCGCACCGGGGCCGTTTTGGCGTACGTATCGCTTCCGGACTTCGACCCGAACGCATTCCTTTCCGCCGACAAATCGACCTGGGTAGATCGAGTCTCGATGTACGCGTACGAACCAGGCTCGGTTTTCAAGGTGTACAGCATGGCCTCGCTCATGGCCCTTGGCGGCATAGATGAACGGTCATCGTTTCAGTGCGACGGCGCGTATGAACACTCCACAGCATCGGGCGAGGATATAGTCATCAAGTGCCTGGGTACGCATGGCAAAGTCAACTTGACGAATATCCTTGAATACTCGTGCAACGCGGGGGCTGCCTACGCTTCCGATACCGTCTCGACGATTGATTTCTACGCCAAGATACGCGAGTTCGGCTTCGGCGAACGCCCCGGCGCCGACCTTTCCGGCGAGAATCCCGGGCTTATGCGACGTCCACAAGAGTGGTCGGGGCGCACCAAACCTACGATAGCCATCGGCCAGGAACTCCTGGTGACGGCCATCCAGATGGCAGGCGCCGCTACCGTCATCGCCAACGGTGGCCTCCTCGTCCGCACGAGGACCCTGGGTCGCATCGTTAACTCCGACGGGGTGACCGTCGACAACCCCCAGCCTATAGTCGTCCGCAGGGTCATGGAAGAACGCGACGCCAATGCGGTGCTCGGGGCGATGGAAGCTTCGGTGCTGGAATCGGGTACCGGTCGACGAGCCCGGATCGAGGATTTAAGGATGTCGGTGAAGACGGGTACCGCCCAGATGATCGACCCGGAGACGCGCCGGTACTCCGATACCGATTTTATTGCCAGCACAATAGCGCTGTTTCCGGGCGAGTCGCCCGAATACATAGTCTACGCCGCCATTTTCAAGCCCAAGGGCGGATCTATCTTCGGCGGGCGGATCGCCGCGCCTTTGGTGAAGGATGCAGCAAATATAATCGCGGATCTGTACGGCGTAGCCCGTTCTGACACCCAGACTCTTTCGCACTCCGGCAGGGTCGTCGTTTCCGGCATAGAGTCGGTCCGTATCGGCGAGACGATGCCTGACCTCCGGGGGGTGCCCAAGCGCGCCCTGACGGCGCTTCTGGAGCGGGACGATATTGTCGTGGAAATCGTCGGCGACGGTTGGGTCCGCGAGCAGAGCCCCGCGCCAGGCGAGGGTGTCCCCGAAGGCGTCACGATTATCCTGAGGCTCGAGTGAGCGACGGCACGGCTGGAATCTACCGGCTGAATCTGGCGGCATTGGCCGCGCGTTCCCCGCGATTGGCCGCCGAGGTCGAGAGCGCTGAACCGTATCCCATTGAGGTGGCGGTTTCCAGGAACGGCCAGCCGAGCGCCAAGGTCGGCGGCGCGTGGTTGCACTCGCGCTATGATCCTTTGGAGGAAGGGAAACGGATAGCCTCCGAGGCGCTCTGTTCGGGTGCCGAATTCGCCGTGGCGCTCGGCATGGGCTTTGGTTACTCGGTGCGGGCTTTGCTCGCCTCCGGAGCAAGGGTCGCGGTCGTAGAGGTGGATCCGGGCTGGCTCAAGGCCTTGTGCAGCGCGGCCGACCTGCGGGACATCATCGCCGACTCGCGGGCGGATTTGATACTGTGCCCGGGCGGGCTCGGGCTCGACGAGTATCTGTCGATGGCGTCGCCGCGGTCGATCACCCTCGTCGAGAACCGGGCAACGACGGCTTTCTTCAAGGATGCGGCCGAATCCTTGCGGGAACAGGCCAGACGCTACATGCGCAAGGATGCGATCAACGCCGCGACGCTTGGTCGTTTCGGGAGACTGTGGGCCAGGAACCTCATCGGCAATATCCGTACGGCCGCGGCACTACCCGGCGTATCGTCGCTGGCCGGTCGTTTTCTTGGCAAACCCGCCCTGGTCCTCGCCGCCGGGCCGACGCTCGACGATGTTTTGGAACGCTTGCCCGAGCTCAGGGATCGTTGCGTCGTAATAGCCGTCGATACCGCCCTCAGGTCCACGTTGCGCACGGGCGTGGAGCCAGATTTCATAGTGGTCGTGGATCCGCAGTATTGGAACGCCCGCCACCTTGACGGCTGCATGTCCCCTCGAAGCGTGTTGATAACGGAGGCTGCGGTCTGGCCTTCGGTGCTCCGTTTCGGCTCGAGGGCAACGATCCTGTGCTCATCGATGTACCCGTTGGGACGCTATGTCGAGGAGAGGCTCGGGCCCCCGAAAGGGCCGTTGGGCGCGGGCGGATCGGTTGCCACTACAGCCTGGGACTTCGCCAGGACGCTAGGTTGCGTCCCGATTTGCATGGCGGGC
>CAZKJA010000279.1:0-5401 GCA_964552925.1 uncultured Treponemataceae bacterium | reverse complement strand
TGCTCCCGGCCCCGAATTCATACTCTACCGGATGGTTGACTAAGTAAGCGTTTGGCGATTCCGAGCCGTAATCGTAGCCGTTGAGGTACGATCCGTCACCATCGTACCAAGCGTACAGGATATCCGATCCACGGTCGTAGGCAAGGTCGTCGCCGTTGAAAGCCAGTGATACGGGGGCAGAGTCGGCCTCGTTCTGGGCCAGATACACCGTCACACTCAGCGTATAGAGTAGTCTTCCATACCTGTCGAATTCATAATCCGTATTCGAATACGCACTGAGAGCTGTCGATGTTAGGGCGCCCTCTGGATGCAAACCATCGGCGATGTACAATTGAGATGTAGAATACGCGTCCGGCAACAGTATCTTCGTCTCCGCCACCTCGAGCCTGAGCACCGCGGTGACGCGCTGGCCGGGGATCACGTCGAGGGTGGTAGTCGCGCCGTAGGCTAGTACGAGCGTTGGCCTGAGCGCGACGTTGTCAGGATAGGCCAACGCGGTCGCGTCCCAGTCGACCGGCGCGTAGAGCTCGACAACGCGGTCGCTGCCGCCGGGTACCATCGTGCTGAACGAGGTCTGGGCGCCGTCGATGGTCAACTCTACGGGGTCCATACCCGGGCCGCTCACGCGCAAGGTGTAGGACGAGAACACGGGAATCTGCGAGAAGGGCGGGTCGGACAGCGCGCGCGAAGACGCGTCGCCGCCTAAGTACACGAGTATCTCGCCCTGGCCACCGGAGGATACAAAGGGCGAGCAGGCGGAAAAGGCCAGCACGACGGCGCTCGCCAGAACTCCGGCCACCGACAATAGTCTCATCGAACGCTTTAACATACTGTTACTCCAGGCGGACAAACCGCTGGGTAACCGGCCAGAGCCGGTCACCAGGTAATTTCGATATCGACCCCACCGGCCGATATCGCGGCAATGACGGCGGAGACGACTTCCGACAGCGAATTGAAGGAGCCCGGATCGACGCCCGGCGGCAGGAGCGGCGCCAACGCGGCGATCGCCTCCTGCAGCGATGAGGATGAGGCGCCGCCCGCCCCGATGGAGCTTATGCCGCCGGCGGGTATGGTCACGGCCTGGCCGTTGGTTCCTACGAATACTACGGCTCCCTCGTTGACGACGAGGTTGACGGCGTCGAAATCGAAGTCGGTGCCGCGCACGGATGCCGTCGCGCTCGGGCTCTTGACGCTGAAGTCGGTCTTGCCGCCCGCGGGCGCGCTGACCGACGCCTTGACGCGTCCCGCCGACAGGTACAGCTTCACCTGCTCGCTGCCTTCGAGTTTCGCGATCTCCTCGAGCGACAGCTTCGTCAGCGGCTTGACAGTAAGCGTGGACGAGCCGAGCGTGAGCACCGCGACGCTCTTGAACCCCGTCGAGATGGCGGTGTTCTTCGCCAGCTTCATTCCCTTGGCCGCCGGCTTCCAAGTACCGCCGGGCGCCATCACCTCGACCTTTCCTGTGAACTCCTTGACCATCGCGGCGGGAGCCTGGGCCCACGCGGTGACGCCAGCCAGCAACAGCATCAATATGAAAACGCTTCGATTCATCGACATACTCCTATCGCCTTACAGCGAAAGCACAAGGGCCACTGAGAGCAGGTACCGTAGCGGCTCGTCGGGCAGGAACGCGGCGCCCGGGACGAACAATCCCAGGCCTGAAGAAAGGTTCACGTCGGAAAGCGGGGCCCAGCGGAGCGACGCGAACAATTCCGCGCCGAGCCAGATGGAATCGGACGAAGGATCGATACCGGAATCGGAAGGCCCTCCCGCGACGCTGCGGATGAAGGCGCTGGACTGGACATCGACCGAGAGCGTATCGACGAATCGCGCCGTGTAACCGGCCCTCGCGAGCGCGAGTCCCGAGAGCCTCGATGTGAAAACCTTGCCCTGGGGTATCGCGTTGACTGACAGGAACGGGGTGAGCTCTCCGTAGTCGCCGCTCGCCCAGCGGGCGTTGAAGTAGGCCCGGTCCCGGAGCCCACCCGGGGGCATCCAGCCAAGGTCGGCCGAGGCCGCGGCCGAAAACGCCGGGTCAAGCCCCGATTCCTCGAGGATCGCGCCGGTGAGCGATGCCTTGAAGTCGAAACCGCCCGCCAATGCGCCGTCGGCTCCGATAACGAGGTACTGAGAATGCACGGGCGACGATTCCCTTATATCGAACTGGCCGAGCGCGTTGAGGAAGAAGGTTACAGTCCCCGGCCTGGAAAACAATGCGGAAACGACAGCGCGCCTGGGCGCGAACAACACTGCGTCGTCGACCGAATCCGCGTTGTCCGCATCGGAAACAAGCAGCGTGTTGTTCTTCTTGTCCTGCAAGCCGCCGTACAAGCCGCCAAGATCAACAACAAAGCCCGCCAGGGATTGCTGCACGCGGAAGCCGTCGTATAATCCTGAAACGACCAAGCCGGCACGGTCGGCGTACTGAAGGCGTCCCGCGCGGATGACGGTTCCCGCGACCGGCCTGAGGATCAACTCGGTCCGCTGCGGCGCGAAGCCGTAATCCCAGACGTCGTCTGCCATATCGAGATACACGGTGGCCGACACGTACAATTCCGACTCGCCGCCCAGCGCCGCTGACAGCCACGGGGTCAAACCGGAGGAGAACTCAAATGCGCCGTTTTCATACGATGGGGTCACGCCGAGAAGGGCGCCGAAATCGACCGCCCAGGCGCAGGAAGCGGCAGCCAGGAGGGCAATGCACAACACGAGGCGTTTCATGATTCGCCGCCTTTGTAGTCGAGCGCCCGGCCGAGGATGCGCATCAAGCGCTCTCCGCTGACTTTCTGCGAGGGGTCGCTGATACCCTGGATAATCCTAAGGTACAGCAATTCGCGGTACGCGTAGCGACGGCTTGAGCTTATGCTGTACATGACGCCACCGGGCAAGTCGAAGGCTTTCATCACTATAAGGGAAAGCGTCGACAGCTTGATCGGGGTATCGGGCGCCGTGTCCGAAGGAAGCCAGCCTTTTTCGATCGCGGTCGAGAATGCGATCTCGGCTTTGGCGTCCGCTGGCAGCAGCTCGGCCGCCGGCAGCACAAACCGGGCGGCGAGAGCGACGCTCACCTCGCCGGTTTCAAGCAACGCGTCGATTTCGTCTCCGGATTGCCCGAATACCGGAACGCCGCCCAAAGCCGCGAAAGCCATGAATAGAAAAAATACTTTATTCATAGACGTTCCTTGTCTCATGCATTGAACAGAACTATACTACCGTTTCAAGCAATTCTCAAAAATTCGGGGGCATATAATGAAGATACAGAGACGGCACGCGATAATTCCACTGGTTTCAGCCGGGGTGTTTTCACTGTTGTATCTAATCGCTCCATTCCGGAACCTCGAGTGGCGGATTTACGACGTCTTCCTCGGGCTCAAGCCCGACCGGCCCAGGACGGATGCCCTTGTGCTCCTCGATGTGGACGACCGCGCCGTCGCGCAGATCGGGGTGTGGCCTTGGCCGCGTTCCTACATGGGCGACGCGATGCTCAGGCTCAAGGAGTTCGAAGCCAAGGCTCTCGTCTTCGATATAGAGTACATCGAGTCAAGCCCGAGCGGGGTCGACGTCGACTATTACCAGCGCGGCCTGCCCCGCGATTTCCAGCGCAGCTTCGGCGACATCGCGGCGAACACGACTGACCTCTTGTCGGCGATTCTGGGTGGACAGATAGGCAAGAAGGACGCGACGCTGTACGCGGACGAATTGTCGGGCCTCATCGCCTCCGAACGCGACAGCTTGCTTGACAGAACCAAGGGCCTGGCGCGGGACAACGACGAGTACCTCGGCAAGGCGATGGCGCTGTACGGTTCGGCGTGGACGACGCTGAACCTCCAGAAGACCGCGCTCGAGGGGAACCAGGCGCAACGGAAGGCGTTGTGGAGCGCCTTTTCGCATCCAGTCGACGAAAAACCGGGCGCCGACCGGGGTGGCCTTGTCGACATACTCGCCCCCATCCCTCCTGTCCTCAAAGCGGCCAAGGGCGCCGGTTTCACCAACGTGCTCGTAGACCCTGACGGCGTGCGGCGCCGCATAGAACTGGCAAGGAAGGTCGACGGCAGCTGGTACCTCCAGCTCATATTCTCGCCCCTGACGGATATTCTCGGCACGCCGGCGATAAGCGTGGAACAGCGGAGCATCCGGCTCGCGGGGGTGAGCATGCCGGACGGATTCAAAGGCGATATAACGATACCTCTCGACGCCGATGGCGCGATGCTTATCGACTGGCCCAAGGCCGACTACTGGGAAAGCTTCGAACCCCACCTGTCGTTCTACGCGCTGTCACGCCTGGACGAGCTGGAGCGCAAGCTCGATGACGCGATGATGGCGCTCGCCTCCTCCGAGGCATGGCTCCTCCCTGACGCCGATGGCATGCTTGGGCAAGTGTACGTCGACCTGCAGACGGCGCAGGGGCAGATAGACGAGTCGGGCGTCAAAAAACGTGCAGCCCTCGTGGGCACCGACTCCGGGGAGTTCACAGCCTATCTCGCAGCCCGGGAAGCCGTGCGGACGGCCGCTGACGTTTTCCTGGCCGCTGGAGCAATGGCCAGGCTACAGGAAGCCTCGGAAGCCGCGGCGATCGCCTCACCCGAATCGACGGAAGGCATCCGGGCGGAAATGGAGAGGGTTCGAGGCAACGCGGCGGCTCTCGCTACGATAGTATCCGACCTCAAGGAAACCCGGACTATAGTCTCGAAGGCGGTGAAGGGTAAAATATGCATCGTCGGCTGGGTAGGCACGGGCACGACGGATTTCGGCGTCAACCCGTTCCACGGCGAATACATAAACGTCGGCACGCACGCGGCAGTCGCCGACACGATCCTGTCGAGGAATTACATGAGGGCCGCCAGCCCCTGGTTCAGCGTCCTCGCCTCATTCCTGCTCGCCCCGTTGATAATCCTGGGGATAGGCCGATTCAAGCCGGGCATCCGCACGGCGGCCGGTTTCGCGAGCGTGGCCGCCATCCTCGCCGGCAGCCTCGGCGTGTTCCTCGGTACCGGCATATTCGTGGGGCCGCTCGTCCCGACCCTCGCGATGGCGCTCGCCGTCGTCGTGCGCGAGGCGGTCGACTTCATGGGGGCCGAGCGCGACAAGCGCTTCCTCCACAAAGCCTTCAGCACCTACCTGTCCGAGGACGTTATCGCCGAGTTGATAGAGGATCCCGGCATGCTCAAGCTCGGCGGGCAGAAGAAGTGGATGACCGCGATGTTCACCGACATCCGCGGCTTCTCGACCATATCCGAGGCCATCGACGCCGAACAGCTTGTCAAGCTCCTCAATATCTACCTGTCCGGCATGAGCGACATCATCCTCG
Source organism: uncultured Treponemataceae bacterium (assembly GCA_964552925.1). Classification (GTDB taxonomy): domain Bacteria; phylum Spirochaetota; class Spirochaetia; order Treponematales; family UBA12059; genus SZUA-370. The sequence goes on along the minus strand of CAZKJA010000279.1, from coordinate 93 downwards.
AGCAGCGGGGAACGATAGACAAGTACGAAGGCGACGCGATCATCTCGTTCTTCGGCGCGCCGGTGGACTTCAAGGAGCACGCGACGCTCGCCT
>CAZKJA010000278.1:0-5444 GCA_964552925.1 uncultured Treponemataceae bacterium | reverse complement strand
CTGACGCCGCCCAGCCCGTCGGCGCCGTGCACCGATGCGGCCCTGCTCTTCTCCACTACCAGCGGGTGGTCCGCGCCTTTTGCGACGGGTACCCGCCTGCCTGACAGCGTCACGAGGGCCAGCGCGTTCCTCGTCGTCTCGGCGACGCCGACGTTCCCGCCGACGGTAGTGATACCCGCGATCTCGAGTTCGTCGGGCGCAGCGAGCGCCATGAGGATAGCCAGCGCGTCGTCTATGCCAGGGTCGCAATCTATGATGATCGTTCGTTTCATGTTTGCCGTTTTCCTTAGTCCAGCCGTCGCAAGGCGAGCTCGAGCAGGTCGATGAAGCGCTCCCTGTCCAGATCCATAACGACGTCGACGTTCATAGCGCCGCCTGACTTCCCCGTGAAGTCGACGACCGTTGCGCCGACGCTCAGTCCGCCGCGGCGCTCGACGTCGACGTGCGCCTTGCGGGTGGTGAAGATGCCAGGGTCGACGAGCCAGGCGACCGCGCAAGGGTCGTGGAGAGGGCTGCCGCCGAAGTCGAAGTTCTTCTCGTGGAACTTGACGAAGAAGTCCATCAGCTCGGCGACGATTGTCGAACAGCGCTTGCCAATGGCGCGGAAGCGCTCGGTGTCCGCCCTGGTTACCAGGGCCTTGTGGGTCACGTCGAGTCCGCACATCGTCACCGGGATACCCGCGTTGAACACTATGTGCGCGGCCTCCGGGTCGACCAGGATGTTGAACTCCGCCGCCGGCGTCCAGTTGCCGCCGATCGCCGACCCGCCCATCAGGCTGATCCGCGCAATCTTTGATTTGAGTTCGGGGTGGGCCAGGAACAGCGCGGCCACGTTGGTAAGCGCCGCAGTCGGCACCAGGGTGACAGGCCGCGTGCTCTCCCGCAGGGTCTTTGCCATCAGCTCGACAGCGCACAGAGCCGACTCGGGCAACCTCGGTTCGGGAAGGATGGGGCCGTCGAGGCCGCTATCGCCGTGGACCTGAGGCGCTATGATAAGCTCGCGGAACAACGGCTTGGAGGCGCCCCGCGCGACAGGTACGTCCGCGCCTATGAACGACAGCACCTTTCGCGCGTTCAGCGTGGTCTTCTCTATAGTCTGGTTCCCCGCGCTCGTAGTGACGGCGAGGATCTCCAGTTCCGGACTCGCGTGCGCGAGCACGAGCGCTATCGCGTCGTCGTGGCCTGGGTCGCAATCGATTATCACGGGGATGGGCATGCCGCTCAATCCTTTCCAGCGGCGGCCGCCGCATCGTTCTCGATCTTCAGCCCGGCCGCCTCGCGGGCGGACTTCTCGGCGCTCGTCCTGCGTACCGTGTAGATGACAAGCCCTATCACCGTCGCGGCGTAGGGAATCATGTTGACGAATTCGGACGGGATCCTCATCAGCTGCAGCGTGTTCGAAAGGGCGTCGAAGAATCCGAACAAGAGCGACGTGAACATCGACCCGATGGGAGTCGCGCCTCCCATGGCCTCGGCCGCCAGCGCTATGAAGCCGCGCCCCGCTGTCATGTTCTTCGAGAACCACGAGACGTAGCCCATCGACATGTAGGCGCCGCCGAAGCCCGCCACCATGCCGCTGAGCACGAGCGCCAGGTACTGTATCTTCATCACGCCTATCCCGACCGAGGCGGCTGCGTCGGGATTCTCGCCGACCGCGCGTATCCGCAGGCCCAGGGGCGTCTTGTACAGGAACACGAACACCAGCGCGACGAAGAGGAAAGCCGTATACGTCAGCACGTTGTGCCCCGAAAGCATAGTCCCGAGCACGGGGATGTCCTCGAGGACGGGGATCGCCAGCTTGGGCAGCACCTTCGACGCCAGCGACGACGATATGCCCTTGTCGCCCGTCAGGAGGAAGAGGGCGAACACTGTGCCGCCGCCGCCCATCAGGTTGATGGCGATTCCCGACAGGATTATGTTCGTCTTCAGCTTGAGCGCGCAGTACGCGAGGAACAGGCCGACCAGGCCTCCCGCGACCACCGCCGCCAGCAGCCCGACGGCGGAACTTCCGGCGATGGCGCTGAAGTAGACCCCGGCCAGGGCCGAGATTAGCATTATTCCCTCGAGGGCTATGTTCATCACGCCGGCTTTGTCCGATATGAGCGCGGCGAGCGTAGCGAACAGGATGGGCGTAGTCACCCGCAGCACCGAATACCCGAACTCGGCGTTGATTATCACCGAAAGTATCTGGCTCATCGGGCCACCGCCTTCGGCTCGGCGCGGGTCGCTTCCTTGAAGACCAGCTTGTGCCTGTACCTCTCCAGGAAGCTGCTCGCCGCGATCAGGATGATGATCGTCCCCTGGATCAGCGCGACGAACTCGTTGGGCACGTCCGAGTAGCGCGCCATGATGTCGGCGCCGATGCGCAGGTAGGCGAGGAAGAAGGCCGCGACCGGCACGAACAGCGGGTTGTTGCGCGCCAGGATAGCGACGATGACGCCGTCCCAGCCGTATCCAGGAAGGCTCTGCCACGAGAACCGGGTGTACATCCCGAGTACCTCTATCGAGCCGCCTATCCCCGCGATGAAGCCGCCTATCGCCTGGCTGTACAGGACGACAGCGTTTGTATCGATGCCCGAGTACCGCGCGAAGTCCGCGTTGGCGCCCGTCAGCCGTATCCGGTAGCCCCAGCGGGTCTTCTGCATGAACATCGTGGCGACGATGACGAGCAGAATCGCGACGAAGAGCCCGAAGGATATCCTGGTTTTGGGTACCAGCTTTGAGAGCAGGGCCGTCACCTTGAACTGGTGGGAGACCATTGCGCCAGCGTTCACGTCGCGCATGACGTAGTTGATCAGGAACAATCCGAAGAACAGCGCTATGTAGTTGAACATCAGGCTGGAAACCAGTTCGGAGGCGCCCCACTTGACCTTGAGCGCCGCCGGGATGCCGCAGAACAGCGAACCTACGAGGCCGCCGAAGAGGATGGCGGCGATCGGGTGGACGACGGGCGGCAGGTTGAAATTGATGGCGACGAACGAGGCGCCGATCGCCCCGATGAAGAAGCCGCCCTCCGCGCCGAGGTTGAATTGCGCCGCCGAGAACATCACGCTTATGGCGATGCCTGTGAAGGTAAGCGGAATCATCAGCTCTATCACGTTGCCGATGTGCCTCAGGTTGTCGAGCGGGCCGAGGAGGAATTTCGACAAGGCCTCCCCTGGGTCCTCGCTGACGACCAATACTATGACTAAAGCGATGGCGAGCGCGATCGCGATTGCCAGGGCCGTCCTTCCTATTTCGAAGAGTCTCTGTGACCTAGTCATGGATGACCCTCCCGATCTCGGTTCTTCCCTGTTCTTTCAGCCCCAGCATGTACAAGCCGAGCTCTTCCTCGGTCACCGTGCCGGCATCCGGGATATAGGCGCCGATCTTGCCGCCGTACATTACAATCAGGCTGTCCGACAGTTCCATAACCTCGTTGAGGTCCGCCGACACAAGGAGCACCGCCGCCCCACTGTCGCGCAACTCGACGAGCCTGGCGCGGATGAACTCGGTCGCGCCCACGTCGATGCCCCTCGTCGGTTGGTCCGCGACGACGAGCGAAGGATTGGACGAAAACTCCCTGGCGACGACGACTTTCTGGATGTTGCCGCCCGACAGCATCCCCACTTCCTGCGACGGTGAAGAGCACTTTATATCGTATTCCGACACCAGCTTCTCCGCGTTCGCGCGTATCGCCTTGCCTTTGAAGAGCACGGCTCCCGTGAATTCTTTCGAGTCATGGTTGTACGACATCAGGTTGGCCTCGATGCTAAGGCTCGCCGCGCACCCATGGGTCATCCTGTCCTCGGGGACATGACAGACGCCGGCGTCGCGAATGGCCCGGATGCCCATCCTTTTCACGCTTTTGCCGTTTACAGCGATGGTGCCGGCCGCGAAGGTCCCCAGCCCGGTAATCGCCTCGACCAGTTCGCCTTGGCCGTTGCCTTCCACGCCGGCGATGCCGAGTATCTCGCCTGCGCGTACGGAGAAGGAGATTCCGTTGACCGCCCGCTTGCGGAAACGGTTGAACACTACGAGGTCGCGGACCTTAAGTACGGTGTCCGCCGGCTTCGCGCTGCCCTTCTGCACCTCGAGGATTACGTCGCGGCCTACCATCAGCCGCGATATGTCTTTTTCGTCGACGCCGGCGACGTCGAAGGTCCCCTGGACGGCACCGTTTCGCATTATCGTCACGCGGTCGCAGAGTTCCTTTATCTCGTTGAGCTTGTGGGATATGAAAATGATTGTGTTGCCCTGCGCCCGCAACAGCTTGAGCTGGGAAAACAGCTCCTCCGATTCCTGGGGCGTCAGCACAGCGGTCGGTTCGTCCAGGATCAGTATCCGCGCGCCCCGGAACAGCGCCTTCAGGATCTCGAGCCTCTGCTTGATGCCCACGGGAAGGTCGCGGACCAACGTCTTCGGATCGACGACGAGATTGTACTTCCTGCCGAGCTCCTCGGTTGTCTTGTTGGCCGCGGCAGTGTCCAGGTAGATGCCCTTGCGCGGCTCGTTGCCCATCACAAGGTTCTCGGCCGCCGTAAGCGATGGAACGAGCATGAAGTGCTGGTGCACCATTCCGATTCCGTGTCCTATCGCCATTTGCGGGGAATCGACCCGTATTTCCTTTCCTGACATCAAAATGCGTCCGCGTTCCGCGTGGTTCAGCCCGAACAGGATCTTCATAAGGGTAGACTTGCCCGCGCCGTTTTCGCCGACGAGGCCGTGGATCTCACCGGTTCTCACCGAGAAATCCACCCCCTTGTTGGCGACAATCCCATTAGGATAGACCTTTGTGATGCCTTCCATCCTCAACAACTCATCCATCCCCACCCCCCGATAAGCATTCCGTTAGTAAAACAACCACAGAGACACAGAGGCACAGAGAAGAAGGGAAGGAGGAGGGCAAAATGTAGGAAAGAAGATTTGGAGGTTTCTAAATCCTTCCTCTCCTTTTCCAAGCTCAACTCTTTCCTTTTATTCCTCGTCTTCTCTGTGTCTCTGTGTCTCTGTGGCAAAATTTTGTATTCCAGGCCTATATCAAGGCTTGACGGAGTTGCGGAGTTTACCCAGGTCTTCGGTGGACATGCCGAAGGCGGTGCCGACCTTGATCTCCTTGGCGACTATCTTCTTCTCGATTTCCTCAAGCTTGGTCCTGATCGCTTCGGGCACGACTTCCTTGTAGATGTCGTTCTTCGCCAGACCCACGCAGGCTTCGGCGAAACCGAGGGTCTCGGCCTTGCCGTAGGGCGCGGTGCCTTTGACGTGCATCTGGACCGCGCGGAGGATGGAGTTGTCGACGCGCTTTAGAACGCTGGTCGGGATCAGCTTGGCCTTGTCCGCGTCGCTGGTCAGGAATATGGCCGCCTGGTCCGAGTCGACGCCGATCGCGTAGCGCTTTACGTCCTTCGCGGCGTCGAGCTGGCCGAGTCCGGCCTGTCCGGCGACGTTGTAGCCGATGTCGG